>NZ_JBQHWP010000071.1:0-315 GCF_052063915.1 Bilifractor sp. HCP3S3_D3 | reverse complement strand
AACTGAGGGAGGAATTTCCCCAGTTAGCAAAAATGCCGTCCTTATGGACACGTTCTTATTTTGTAAGCACAGCCGGAAATGTAAGTTCTGAAACTATAGAATGGTACATCCGCACGCAAAAGACGAGGGATTAGATGCACACCGTAAGATTACTGTTAGCCACAACCAGATACGACGAAACGGTCATAGAAAAGCGTTTTCATTCCATTAGCCATATCCATAACGTAATCGTCAAGCATGCCAAAAAACGTCTGAAAAGACTGTCATATGATGCCGAATATCAATCTCTAAAAGCAGAATATAAGAAGCTCCTGA
>NZ_JBQHWP010000070.1:0-319 GCF_052063915.1 Bilifractor sp. HCP3S3_D3 | reverse complement strand
CCATAACGTAATCGTCAAGCATGCCAAAAAACGTCTGAAAAGACTGTCATATGATGCCGAATATCAATCTCTAAAAGCAGAATATAAGAAGCTCCTGAAAAAGGATACTCTCTCAATAGAGGAAAATACAAGGCGAAAACTGATCTCCAGGCAAATGGCAGAAATCATTCGGACTCACGGTTTGTCTGAGTATGCTTTTCAGTCATACATCAAAGTCTGCGGAAAACAGTTTCGGAAATGTCTTTCCTCACAGCAGATACAAAAAGAAGCCACCCGTGTCTGGAAGGGCGTCGAAGCAGTCCTCTATGGAAACGGGAAA
>NZ_JBQHWP010000069.1:0-325 GCF_052063915.1 Bilifractor sp. HCP3S3_D3 | reverse complement strand
AGACACCCGTTCCCATTCCGAACACGATGGTTAAGACCCGGGCGGCCGAAAATACTATGCCGGAGACAGTATGGAAAGATAGGCGGCCGCCAGCATCCTTACAACAAATAAGCATACAATAAAGCAAGTGGAGATCTCTCCTTATAAGATAGGAGTGCAAGTTTCTTATAAGAGCGGAAATCACCTGCTGCTGGGAAAGCGAAAAACTTTACCAGTGATACGAGCTGAGAAGATAAACTTTTCGGCTGGTATGGCTGATAAAGCCAGATACGTACCTTGAAAACTGAATACACAAACGATTCCAAAAAGAAATCCAAAGCACAAT
>NZ_JBQHWP010000068.1:0-339 GCF_052063915.1 Bilifractor sp. HCP3S3_D3 | reverse complement strand
CTCAAAGGAATTGACGGGGACCCGCACAAGCGGTGGAGCATGTGGTTTAATTCGAAGCAACGCGAAGAACCTTACCAAATCTTGACATCCTTCTGACCGGTCCGTAACGGGATCTTTCCTTCGGGACAGAAGAGACAGGTGGTGCATGGTTGTCGTCAGCTCGTGTCGTGAGATGTTGGGTTAAGTCCCGCAACGAGCGCAACCCTTATCCCCAGTAGCCAGCAGGTAAAGCTGGGCACTCTGAGGAGACTGCCAGGGAGAACCTGGAGGAAGGCGGGGATGACGTCAAATCATCATGCCCCTTATGATTTGGGCTACACACGTGCTACAATGGCGTGA
>NZ_JBQHWP010000067.1:0-342 GCF_052063915.1 Bilifractor sp. HCP3S3_D3 | reverse complement strand
AGATGAAGAGATTCGAACTCTCGACCCCCTGCTTGCAAGGCAGGTGCTCTCCCAACTGAGCTACATCCCCGTAAGGATGCTGGCGGCCGCCTATCTTTCCATACTGTCTCCAGCATAGTATTTTCGGCCGCCCGGGTCTTAACCATCGTGTTCGGAATGGGAACGGGTGTCTCCCCCGGGCGCATCGCCACCAGCAAGTTTATACAGTTGTTTCTGCGGTAACCGGATTGTTCCGCGCTTGTTACCTTGACAACTCAACAGTAAAACACATCTTTTACTCATTCATTCCTTAGAAAGGAGGTGATCCAGCCGCACCTTCCGATACGGCTACCTTGTTACGAC
>NZ_JBQHWP010000066.1:0-344 GCF_052063915.1 Bilifractor sp. HCP3S3_D3 | reverse complement strand
CCATAACGTAATCGTCAAGCATGCCAAAAAACGTCTGAAAAGACTGTCATATGATGCCGAATATCAATCTCTAAAAGCAGAATATAAGAAGCTCCTGAAAAAGGATACTCTTTCAATAGAGGAAAAGACAAGGCGAAAATTGATTTCCAGGCAAATGGCAGAAATCATTCGGACTCACGGTTTGTCTGAGTATGCTTTTCAGTCATACATCAAAGTCTGCGGAAAACAGTTTTGGAAATGTCTTTCCTCACAGCAGATACAAAAAGAAGCCACCCGTGTCTGGAAGGGCGTCGAAGCAGTCCTCTATGGAAACGGGAAAGAACTTCATTTCAAAAAATACAGAG
>NZ_JBQHWP010000065.1:0-360 GCF_052063915.1 Bilifractor sp. HCP3S3_D3 | reverse complement strand
AGAGATTTTCATACGATCTGTGGAAAGACGAATACCAATGGCGCAAAATTTCAAAAAGAGTCTTGTTCCATTCAATGGCTTGGGCTGAATATCAAATGTAAACTTCCAAAAAATCAAGATTATCTTCTGGAAGCCTTGGATTCGGAAATCTCCTATTGCGAAATGGCACGAAAGATGTTTCCAAATGGCTGGCACTATTATGTTGTTTTGTATCTGAAAGGCGATGCCCCGCATAAAATAAAAGCCGTAGGAAGAGATGATGTTGCCGGTATTGATATCGGAACTTCTACCGTAGCCTGTGTATCTTCCCGGTCGGTCACATTACAAGAACTTGCTCCCAAATGCAGGGAATACAATCAG
>NZ_JBQHWP010000064.1:0-363 GCF_052063915.1 Bilifractor sp. HCP3S3_D3 | reverse complement strand
GTAAAATACCGGAATAAGGTAATCGATGACGAGATTTCTATACGTCTGAAAGAAATATTTGTGAGGATCGCTCCTACATATAACATAACATTGGAAGAATGGAATCATGATGTCGATCATGTTCATATTCTTTTTAGAGGACAGCCCAATACAGAGATCAGTAAATTTATCAATGCCTATAAATCTGCAAGCAGCCGTATCATAAAGAAAGAATTTCCTATGATACGTAAATCCCTTTGGAAAGAGATGTTCTGGTCACAAAGTTTTTGTTTGCTGACTACAGGAGAAGCTGCTGTAGACATTATTAGGCAATACATTCAATCTCAGGGTAAGAAAGATGGCAAACAGGGCAATTAAGTATCG
>NZ_JBQHWP010000063.1:0-372 GCF_052063915.1 Bilifractor sp. HCP3S3_D3 | reverse complement strand
CAAGGGAGGGAGCAGTCGAAGGCAGGGCCGGTAACTGGGGTGAAGTCGTAACAAGGTAGCCGTATCGGAAGGTGCGGCTGGATCACCTCCTTTCTAAGGAATGAATGAGTACGTGCATGAGCACTTAATGAGAACGACTGAAAGGAAGTTCGAATTTAGTGCGAGCCGTGCAGTGCCCTTAGCGAAGCGGAACGCTGAGCTTAGTAGCACTGCAGAGGATGTGTTTTACTGTTGAGTCGTCAATGTGACGACAAAGCTTGTTGGTGGCGATGCGCCCGGGGGAGACACCCGTTCCCATTCCGAACACGATGGTTAAGACCCGGGCGGCCGAAAATACTATGCCGGAGACAGTATGGAAAGATAGGCGGCCGC
>NZ_JBQHWP010000062.1:0-400 GCF_052063915.1 Bilifractor sp. HCP3S3_D3 | reverse complement strand
GACACCCGTTCCCATTCCGAACACGATGGTTAAGACCCGGGCGGCCGAAAATACTATGCCGGAGACAGTATGGAAAGATAGGCGGCCGCCAGCATCCTTACAACAAATAAACTTACATTAAAGCAAGCGAAAATCTCTCGTTATAAGAGCAGTGAATCACTTGCTGCTGGGAAAGCAAAAGCTTTACCGGTGATACGAGCTGAAAAGATCATGTTTTGAGATCCTCGAGTGGATTTCCCTGTAGATCCTTTGGAATTAGCGAAAGCTTCCTGAAGATCAGATTTCTTTCCGGCTGGTATGGCTGATAAAGCCAGATACGTACCTTGAAAACTGAATACACAAACGATTCCAAAAAGAAATCCAAAGCACAATCGAAAAATCAAAAGATTTTGAAATTGTT
>NZ_JBQHWP010000061.1:0-426 GCF_052063915.1 Bilifractor sp. HCP3S3_D3 | reverse complement strand
ACTGCAGTCGGATGACATCAAGGTGGTGCTGAAAGACCATAAGGTTGCCAGTGTCAATGATACACAAGTTACCAATCCGGTATTCCGGGTTGCGGACAGCGGAAAGCTGATTCTGCAGACCGGCGGACCGGGAAGAATGATCATCCTTGTCGTGTCCATCGCTGCGATTGCCCTTGCGATCTTTGCATTGCTTGCGGTCATGAAACGGCAGAAAGGAAATGAAACTTAAGGATTGACATAAAGAGAGGGGCTGTGAAAAAAGCATAGCCTGAAAAACAAAGAAGGATCAAGGGTTATCAAAACCCAAGATCCTTCTTTTGCGGTGTGCCCGGCGGGCGCACGTTCTAATGGGTGAGAGTCCCTGATCCGCCCGGCAGTGGGAAGGATGCAGCTGAAAGCAAGGGCGTCATCGTGAGGTGAGGTCTG
>NZ_JBQHWP010000060.1:0-433 GCF_052063915.1 Bilifractor sp. HCP3S3_D3 | reverse complement strand
AGGTATCTCTTGCAGGTAGTCTTCGATATGAAGTTGTCTGTACTTAATTCCATGTCCGGTTTCCATTTGAGAATGGCACCTCCTACTGTTCGCCCCTTTCCCAATGTCTCAGGCCATCAGGTATTGTAATATGGGCTCTGCTGACTTCTCACGACGAGCTTTACTCCGCGGCGGCGAATGTTTTATCGCCTTTGCCGTGTTCGTGAGATCTCCCCGGGTACTCACACGTTCTTTCCCACTTATACCTGCCCCGTCTACTGATGGCGTTCCGTGCAGTTATTGGACTTCGGTTTGTACGGCAACCTCATCCACGCTTCACAGCCTATCCGGACAACTTTTACAGGCCAGTGTTTTGCCTACGGCTTCCTTCAGACCTCACCTCACGATGACGCCCTTGCTTTCAGCTGCATCCTTCCCACTGCCGGGCGGATCA
>NZ_JBQHWP010000059.1:0-443 GCF_052063915.1 Bilifractor sp. HCP3S3_D3 | reverse complement strand
GGTCACAAAGTTTTTGTTTGCTGACTACAGGAGAAGCTGCTGTAGACATTATTAGGCAATACATTCAATCTCAGGGTAAGAAAGATGGCAAACAGGGCAATTAAGTATCGGATATATCCTACAACGGAACAAAAGATCATGTTTGCAAAAACCTTTGGCTGCTGCCGTAAGGTTTACAATCTCATGCTCGCCGATAAGGTGGAAGGCTATAAAGCAACTGGTAAATTCCCAACGGTTACGCCGGCAAAGTATAAGAAAGATTATCCATATCTCAAGGAAGTCGATAGTCTTGCTCTCGCCAATAAGCAGATGGATCTGCAGACAGCTTTTCGCAATGCTTTTAGCAAAACCCGTAAGAAGAAAAATGGTTTTCCAAAGTTCAAATCCAAAAAACATAGCCGAAAATCTTATACGACAAACAACCAGAAAGGTACGGTTGCGAT
>NZ_JBQHWP010000058.1:0-518 GCF_052063915.1 Bilifractor sp. HCP3S3_D3 | reverse complement strand
GCTGAAGCCGTGGGATTCTTTAGATTCTCTTAACATCACCACAGTCGTATAGGAGGGATATAGTTAAGTCTTTCAAGATTTATCGTCTATAGGATTTCGATACCTGTGTACTTACTTTCCAGACGAAAGTTTTATGTCTGAACCTTTTTTATTTCTGTTTAGAATCCAAAACACTGTTTCATAGATATATTGTTTTCTTTCATTTTTTCGATCAGTTGGTCTTGTAGCTTTACAAATCGATCAAATTCATAGATGCATTTTTTCTGGTCCGGCTTGTTTAATTTCTGGTTACTGTTTCTCAAAAGAAAAGCACTATACAAGTCTCTTTGTACCTTATGACCGGCGATTATTTTTTCTCTCACAGACAAGTCCGTTTTTATGTACTGATCTTTCGCATGGTCGTACTGGCTGGCTTTATATTCTTTCGTACTTACTTTCGATACATTACCGCCGTAAAGTTTTGCCTTTTGTTCCAGAATCGTGACAAAACTTGCCGGTGCTCTGTCAGTTATCGACTT
>NZ_JBQHWP010000057.1:0-625 GCF_052063915.1 Bilifractor sp. HCP3S3_D3 | reverse complement strand
CCATTTCCTACCTGATAGGAAATCGTCGTGCCTTCCGTTACGCTTGCGTTTGCACTTGCAGCGTGAGACTTGCCATCGTATTCGCTTTCGTATCCGTTAGCGGTAAGTGTCAATGTGCCAGACTTGCTGATGGTCAGGGTTCCCGGCACATAAGTCACTGCATAGTTACCCTGGCTTGCTTCGCCGGTCGGCGTGATTGCATAGGTGCCAACGTTTTCGCCTTCAGCGCGGCTTAGCGTATATCTGACAGTATCGTTATCCAGTGTTCCACTTACTGTTGCCGTCAGCTCAGGATCAGCAGCTCCATACGTCTTGCCCTTGTTCCCCGCTGTGACTGTGACTGCCTTCGGTGTTACCTTCAGCGTTACGGTTGTACTTGCCGTTTCATAGTTTGCATTCTCGGCTTTGACGTTGACTGTCTGCTCGCCGACATCCTTGATGCTCGGGGCTTCCGTTGTCCACTCGCCATTTCCTACCTGATAGGAAATCGTCGTGCCTTCCGTTACGCTTGCGTTTGCACTTGCAGCGTGAGACTTGCCATCGTATTCGCTTTCGTATCCGTTAGCGGTAAGTGTCAATGTGCCAGACTTGCTGATGGTCAGGGTTCCCGGCACATAAGTCACTG
>NZ_JBQHWP010000056.1:0-627 GCF_052063915.1 Bilifractor sp. HCP3S3_D3 | reverse complement strand
TCGCAGTTAATCACGTCCTTCTTCGGCTCTCAGTGCCAAGGCATCCGCCCTGCGCCCTTTATGTTTGACCTATTGTAAAATGGCCGTGCCTTCAGATCTTAGCGTAGACCTGAAAACACATTTTGCATAAATTGCATTCTCAGAATTCCTCCCCGTCCGCATTTAAGTGCATTCAGAGATTCTTCTGATTTTCGGATAACATTCCGGCAAAAGAATGTTATCCTTGAAACGTTCATCGGAATCATTTCTGCTTCCTTTGTAACGCCTCGGATGTCTTCCTATCTTCGTGAACAATTTCAAAATCTTTTGATTTTGAAATTGTGCTTTGGATTTCTTTTTGGAATCGTTTGTGTATTCAGTTTTCAAGGTACGTATCTGGCTTTATCAGCCATACCAGCCGAAAAGTTTATCTTCTCAGCTCGTATCACCGGTAAAGCTTTTGCTTTCCCAGCAGCAGGTGATTCACTACTCTTATAATGAGAGATTTTTGCTTGCTTTATTGTAAATTTATTTGTTGTAAGGATGCTGGCGGCCGCCTATCTTTCCATACTGTCTCCGGCATAGTATTTTCGGCCGCCCGGGTCTTAACCATCGTGTTCGGAATGGGAACGGGTGTCTCCCCCGGGC
>NZ_JBQHWP010000055.1:0-630 GCF_052063915.1 Bilifractor sp. HCP3S3_D3 | reverse complement strand
GTAAGGATGCTGGCGGCCGCCTATCTTTCCATACTGTCTCCGGCATAGTATTTTCGGCCGCCCGGGTCTTAACCATCGTGTTCGGAATGGGAACGGGTGTCTCCCCCGGGCGCATCGCCACCAGCAAGTTATGCAGTTGTTTCTGCGGTAACCGGATTTCTCCGCGCTTGTTACCTTGACAACTCAACAGTAAAACACATCTTTTACTCATTCATTCCTTAGAAAGGAGGTGATCCAGCCGCACCTTCCGATACGGCTACCTTGTTACGACTTCACCCCAGTTACCGGCCCTGCCTTCGACTGCTCCCTCCCTTGCGGGTTGGGTCACAGGCTTCGGGCATTGCCGACTCCCATGGTGTGACGGGCGGTGTGTACAAGACCCGGGAACGTATTCACCGCAGCATTCTGATCTGCGATTACTAGCGATTCCAGCTTCGTGTAGTCGGGTTGCAGACTACAGTCCGAACTGGGACGCGTTTTTTGAGATTCGCTCGGCCTCGCGGCTCTGCTTCCCTCTGTTCACGCCATTGTAGCACGTGTGTAGCCCAAATCATAAGGGGCATGATGATTTGACGTCATCCCCGCCTTCCTCCAGGTTCTCCCTGGCAGTCTCCTCAGAGTGCCCAGCTT
>NZ_JBQHWP010000054.1:0-783 GCF_052063915.1 Bilifractor sp. HCP3S3_D3 | reverse complement strand
AAGGTGTGCCTCAGGGCGGACCTCTGAGTCCATTACTCGGAAATGTAATGCTAAACGAGCTGGATAAAGAACTGGAACGCCGCGGACACAAGTTTGTCAGGTACGCGGATGACTGCATGATCTTCTGCAAATCCCGGAAAAGCGCGGAACGCACGCTGGAAAATATCGTCCCATTCATCACAGGGAAACTATTTCTGAAAGTCAATCTCCAGAAGACGACAGTGGCACACATCAGCAGGGTGAAATACCTGGGCTATGGGTTTTACCGATTCAAAGGGAAATGCAGGCTCAGATTACACCCGAAGTCGAAAGCCAAAATGCAGAAGAAACTCAGAGAACTGACGTGCAGAGGCAATCGATGGAGCAATCCGGAGAGGGAGCAGAAGCTGCGGGACTATGTCCGCGGCTGGATGAATTACTTCCGATATGCGGATATGCGGGCACTGATGGCAAAGACAGATGAGTGGCTTCGCAGAAGAATCCGGGCGGTGTACTGGAAACAGTGGAAGCGGGTGAGAACCCGCTACCGGATTTTCAGGGCATTGCACTTAGAGGAATGGCGTGTACATGAACTGGCAAACTGTCGTAAAGGCACATGGCGGGCGGCACAAATGCTCCGCTCTGTGCTGACAAATAAAATACTGGAAAAGCTGGGCTATCCGTCCATGCTCTCCCAGTATTTGAAAGTAGCTGAAAACTTATGAACCGCCGTGTACCGAACGGTACGCACGGTGGTGTGAGAGGACGAAAGTCTCCACTGGAGACTTTCTCCTACTCGATGTG
>NZ_JBQHWP010000053.1:0-876 GCF_052063915.1 Bilifractor sp. HCP3S3_D3 | reverse complement strand
TGCAAACAGCCACTTTCTGCGGACAGCAGGGCCGCATTTTCCGGACGGTTCGGGCCATATTAAACGGACAGCCTGGGAGATCAGTAGGGCAGAGGGTACTCCGCCCTACTGATCAGTATTGATCGGTGTTCCAGAAGAAAGCTATGCTTTCTCAATCAGTACAGTAAATCCTGTCGTCAGTCTGCGTCTGATTCCGTCAAGCTTACCGTAGCATTCCTTCTCGTCACTCAGCTGATTTCCCCACTCATCTGGAGAATACTGACAGCTGAAGAGTGTGGAGGTGCCAAGGTCATCCCGAAGCTTTATGAGATGATACAGGATCTTGATCCCTTCTTCTGAATACCTGCTTATGGCAAAATCATCAATGAACAGCAGCTGGATCCGTGCATAGTACCTGATCCTTTTGCGGTACTTGTTCAGGTCTTCCTGGCGGTTGAGGACGATCAGTTCGTCTAGCAGGTCACTATAGTCTACGAACTTACAACGGTAATTACGTCTGCATGCTTCCACACAACAGGCAGACAGGAAATAAGACTTGCCGGCACCGGTGACTCCATAGATCCCGACGTTCTGCCGATTCTCAGCGAAATGAAATTTCAGGATCTGTTCAACGGTGGCATCATTGTAGATGCGTCCGTTGCCGGTTTTCAGATTCTCGGCCAAAGCACCTTTATTGATCAGGCTGCTGAGCCGCAGATTTGTTTCAAACCTGTTGTTGAGTGTTTCTATGTACTGAGGTTCCAGAACCTCACGGATGAACTGCAAAGTGGTATAGCTGCCGAATTCAGGGCTTTTAGACAGTTCTGCGAAACGCTGGGCGGCTACCGGCAGGGATAGTGTGTCCAACATCTCATAGATATCAGTAGTCTTATTCTT
>NZ_JBQHWP010000051.1:0-1034 GCF_052063915.1 Bilifractor sp. HCP3S3_D3 | reverse complement strand
TTTGACTTGAACTTCTTCCATGACTTTGGATGAACCCTGACATAAATGCCACTACCGTTCCTTCCCAATGCAAAGCCAAGGAATTTAAAATTTCGGATTGCAAACACGCTGACAGTACGGCTTTTCTCTCGATTAACCGTTAGCTTCAGTTTCTTTTCGAGATATTTCGTACTGCTTTCCAAAAGTCTTTCCGATGCTCTTTTGCTTTTCGCAAGAAGGACTATGTCATCTGCATATCTTATGCAGGGCACACCTCTTTTCAGAAACTCTTGGTCAAACTCATTGAGGTAGATATTCGCAAGAAGCGGAGATAGATTTCCACCTTGCGGTGAGCCTTCCTCTGTATCAATGACCACTCCATTTTCCATTACCCCACTTTTCAGATAACGCTTTATTAGTTGAACTACACGTTCATCCTTCACATTCCTTCTGAGGAGGTTGATTAGGATTTCATGATTCAAGGTGTCGAAATACTTTGATAAGTCCAAGACTACCGCAAAAGTGTAGCCTTGTTCTGCGTATTCCTTTACTTTCTGTATAGCATCCTTTGCGCTTCTGTTTGGACGATAGCCGTAGCTTCCATCCGCAAACAATGGTTCATAGATTGGCACTAACTGTTGAGTTATTGCCTGTTGGAGTGTTCGGTCTATCACGGTGGGTATGCCAAGTTTACGCACACCACCATCTGGTTTTGGAATCTCAACTCGCCTGACTGGCGATGGGGTATACTTACCGCGGTATATGCGGTCAGTTAACTCCTGCTGATGTTCCTTAAGGTATGGAAGTGCCTCTTCAATAGTCATTCCATCAATACCTGGCGCTCCCTTGTTTGCCTTAACTCTTTTATACGCTCTATTAAAGTTGTCCTTATACAGTATCGCTTCCAAGAGCTTCGGCTGTGCACTGTCTCTTTCTTTCCATATCCGATTGAATGACCTAGGCGCTTTCGCATACCCGTTGTGTTCCGCACTATCTCTTTGCGAACAGCCATTGTTTTCAATGTTTTCTGCCATTAACGGTCATTCCTCCTTTCT
>NZ_JBQHWP010000050.1:0-1041 GCF_052063915.1 Bilifractor sp. HCP3S3_D3 | reverse complement strand
GCCCGGGGGAGACACCCGTTCCCATTCCGAACACGATGGTTAAGACCCGGGCGGCCGAAAATACTATGCCGGAGACAGTATGGAAAGATAGGCGGCCGCCAGCATCCTTACGGGGATGTAGCTCAGTTGGGAGAGCACCTGCCTTGCAAGCAGGGGGTCGAGAGTTCGAATCTCTTCATCTCCACTGCATATGAATCACATATGCATCAAAAACAGAAAAGGGCTTATAGCTCAGCCGGTTAGAGCGCACGCCTGATAAGCGTGAGGTCGGTAGTTCGAGTCTACTTAAGCCCACTTGGACTTAAGAAATTAAGCCCAGAGGTCAGTACACACTGATCAGATACGTACCTTGAAAACTGAATACACAAACGATTCCAAAAAGAAATCCAAAGCACAATCGAAAAATCAAAAGATTTTGAAATTGTTCACGAAGATAGGAAGACATCCGAGGCGTTACAGAGGAAGCAGAAATGATTCCGATGAACGTTTCATGGATAACATTCTTTTGCCGGAGTGTTATCCGAAATGCAATTTATGCAAAAGCCTGAAGGTCAGAGAAATCTGAAGTTCAGGAGTGCCGGAAAGGTCTACGCTAAGATCTGAAGGCACGGCCATTTTACAATAGGTCAAACATAAAGGGCGCAGGGCGGATGCCTTGGCACTGAGAGCCGAAGAAGGACGTGATTAACTGCGAAAAGCCGCGGGGAGACGTACATAGTCATTGATCCGCGGATGTCCGAATGGGGAAACCCGCATGAGCAAACCTCATGCATCCATGCATGAATCCATAGTGTATGGAGGGAGACCTGCTGAACTGAAACATCTAAGTAGGCAGAGGAAAAGAAAGAAAACTCGATGTCCTAAGTAGCGGCGAGCGAACGGGACAGAGGCCAAACCGGAGTGCATGCATTCCGGGGTTGCGGACAGCCAGAACGTACTGAAGAAGGCAGCCGAATAAGTTTGGGAAACTTATCCATAGAGCGTGAGAGACGCGTAGGCGAAACCGGAAGCAGACAAGGCTGCACCAGAGTACCACGGGAC
>NZ_JBQHWP010000049.1:0-1099 GCF_052063915.1 Bilifractor sp. HCP3S3_D3 | reverse complement strand
GATACCCAAGGAGGAGAAAGGCAAGGTCAGGAAGTTAGGCATACCGTCGTGCGTGGACAGACTGATCCAACAGGCGATATCGCAGGAGCTGACACCCATCTTCGAGGAGCAGTTTTCAGACAACAGTTTCGGATTCCGGCCGGGAAGAAGTACGCATGATGCTATCAAGAGATGCAAGCAATTCGTTGAAGAAGGTTATGTGTACGTAGTCAGTATGGATTTGCAGGCTTACTTTGACACTGTCAACCATAGCAAGCTTATTGAGGTGCTGTCGAGGACAATCAATGATGGGCGTGTGATCTCACTGATTCACAAATATCTGAAGGCCGGGGTTATGGAAGATGGCGGGTTCCATCCAACGGAAGAGGGCGTACCGCAGGGTGGTCCGCTGAGTCCGCTGTGTGGAAACGTCATGCTAAACGAGCTGGATAAGGAACTGGAACGAAGAGGACACAGGTTCGTACGATACGCTGACGACTGCATGATTCTATGCAAGAGCAGGAAGAGCGCAGAGCGTACATTGGAAAACATAGTGCCATTCATAACGAAAAAACTCTTTCTGAAAGTCAATCTTCAAAAAACTACAGTGTGTCATATCAGCAAGGTGAAATACCTGGGATACGGTTTCTACCGCTACATGGGGAAATGCCGATTCCGGGTGCATCCGAAGTCGGTAGCGAAATTCAAGAACAAGCTGAGGATGTTAACCGCCAGAGGGAACAAATGGAGCAATCCGGTGAGGGAGAAGAAACTCAATGATGCTGTCAGAGGGTGGATAAACCATTTCCGGTATGCGGACATGAAGGGACTTATGGAGGAACTGGATGAGTGGCTACGGCACAGAATCCGGGCAGTGTACTGGAAACAATGGAAAGGAGTGCGAACGAGGTACAAGATGCTGAGAGCACTGCGTCTGCCAGAATGGAAGGTACGCGAAATGGCTAACTGTAGGAAGGGGACGTGGAGGGCGGCGTCGATGCTCAACTCAGCGCTCACCAAAACAATAATAGTGGACAGACTCGGATATCCATCCTTATCAGCCCACTATCTGAAAGTTCGTGTAAACTATTGAACCGCCGTATACCGAACGGTACGTACG
>NZ_JBQHWP010000048.1:0-1122 GCF_052063915.1 Bilifractor sp. HCP3S3_D3 | reverse complement strand
GTGCGCCCGGCGGGCGCACGTTCCAAAGGGTGAAAGTCCCGACCCCGCCCGGCAGTGGGAAGGGGATAGCCGAACAGCAAGGGTGTCCACCGCGAGATGGAATCTGAAGGAAGCTGTAAGCAAACCACTGGGCTGACGAACAGGAAGCCCATCAGGCTGTGAAGCGCGGATGAGACTGCCAAGCAAGTCAAAGTCCAATAACTGCACGGAGCGCCAGCAGTATATGGGACAGTCATAAGTGGGAAAGAACGTGTGAGTACCCGGGGAGGTCTCACGGACGTATCCAATGCGACATAACACTCGCGGATACGGTCGAAATAAGGTTTACCGTGAGAAGTCAGCAGGAGCCGTATTACAAGACCGGCAAACGTACGTAAACCGGAAAGGGCTCCACATAAGGAGATGCAGCAAATCTTGGCAACCGAGGACAGACTTAACGGCAGACAACTTCATATCGAAGACTACCTGCGTGTGATACCTGCGGAACAGGGAAATGAAACAGGAGTGCCGGACTATCGGAGGATTGCGGATGACGACAGCATCAGCAGATACTTTCAACCGGACAACCTGCTGGAAATCATTCTTCGCGCAGACAACCTGAATAAGGCGTACCTGAAGGTGAAGAAGAACAAGGGTAAAGGTGGGATCGATGGAATGCAGGTGGATGAACTTCTGCCCTACCTGAGAGAGAACCAGAGCGGACTTGTCCGGCAGCTGCGGGAGGGGAAATACAAGCCCAACCCAGTCCGCAGGGTAGAGATACCCAAGGAGGAGAAAGGCAAAGTCAGGAAACTTGGAATACCGACGGTGGTGGATCGTGTGATCCAGCAGGCGATTGCGCAGGAGCTCATGCCAATATACGAGAAGCAGTTCTCGGACAACAGCTTCGGGTTTCGGCCGGGAAGAGGATGTCATGACGCCCTGAGGAAGTGCCTCAGGCTGGCGGACGAAGGCTATGTGTATGTAGTGAGTATGGATTTAGCGTCATACTTTGATACCGTGAACCACAGCAGACTCATAGAGGTGCTGTCGCGGACAGTCAGGGACGGACGTGTCATATCGCTGATACACAAATACCTGAATGCCGGGGTCATGGAAGACGGCGGCTTTCACGCAACAGAA
>NZ_JBQHWP010000047.1:0-1298 GCF_052063915.1 Bilifractor sp. HCP3S3_D3 | reverse complement strand
TCAGCCGTTTCCGTATTGTTCATAAGTTCCATCTGGAACAGATGATCCATGTTGAGATACCGCTTGGTTCCCCAATCCGAAGCCGCTACGTAACGAAGTCTGGCGCAAACCAGCATCAAAGCACTTTGCCCATCTGGAAACGCCCCGATTGCCTTGGTACGCCGCTTGATTTCTCGGTTGACTCGCTCTGTTACATTGTTCGTCCGAATACGGGTCCAATGTTCTGTAGGAAAGTCCATGTAGGTCAGAGTTTCATCTACACCGTCCTCAACTTTCTTTGCGGCTGCAGAGAGCTTCATTTCACGAAGTTTCGCAACAACGGAAGCTGCCTTTCCGCGTGCTGCCTCTTTGTTCTCCTGCGCGTGGATGGCTTTCAGCATTAAGGATACTTCCCGCATCCTGCCGCGAGGGACTACGCTGAAGACATTCCGATAAAAATGTACTGTGCAGCGCTGATATTTCGCTTCCGGAAATACATCGGCAATGGATTCCAGCATACCAAGGCACTTATCACCAACGATTAGTCTGACTCCTGTAAGGCCCCGCTCTTTAAGCCAGATAAAGAAGTTATGCCAGCTTTCAAAATCTTCCTTCATGCCTTCTGCAGCGCCGATGATCTCGCGGTAGCCGTCTGTAGATACGCCGATAGCAACAAGGACGGACACGTTCTGCACTTCGCCGCCCCAGCTGCGTTTCAGATAAATACCGTCAACATAAACGTATGCGTATTCACCGGTCAATTTTCGGCTGCGCCAGGTTTCGATATGTTCGTAAGCCTTCTGATTGAGATTACTGATCGTTCCTGGAGATACCTTAGTTCCCCAAAGAGCTTCTGTGATATCCTCTACGCGGCGGACGGATACCCCGGCCAGATACATTTCGATCAGAGCTTCTTCGACGGAGCATTCCCTGCGTTTATAGCGTTCGATGATGGCTGTCTCAAACTGGATACCTTTCAATTTAGGGACCTTTAATTTTACGTCTCCTGCAGTTGTGGTGAAGTTTCTCTCATAATGACCTGAGCGGTAGCCATTACGATTCTCTGTACGTTCATATTTTGAAGCGTTGACAAGTTCATCCGCTTCATGATCGAGCAGGGCATTCAGCGTTTCTTCAACACTGCTGCGGACAAGATCTTTAAGATCATGCTTTATTAGGTCTTCATTTAACTGTATAATGTTATCGGACATAGTCATTGCCTCCTTGGTGGATTTTGTGTGGTAACTTAATTTTACCGATGGCAATAGACTATGTCTATTTTTATTCAATTGAATTTGCGAAACTTATTATACGTTATC
>NZ_JBQHWP010000046.1:0-1604 GCF_052063915.1 Bilifractor sp. HCP3S3_D3 | reverse complement strand
TGTCAAGCATAAATGAAAATGTCTCGAAAAAACTTTAACATGAGCCCCGGTTTTCAGGGGCTTTTATTTAATATCCGTGTTAACACTCTAATCATGCACTTTTTAGATCTTCTTCGATCCGATGCGGCTGGGAATGCACAAATTTATTGAAGACAGGACGTCTCCATGGATGATTCATCGGCGGTATGTACTGTTTACGGGGTTTTTGCGGTTCATAGTCTGCATCAAGGTTTTTTGACTTGGGTTCATGTTCGGGAATTTCCTCCAACGCATAGATGTCCTTATCGTTGACACAGCAGAACTTCCGACCGTCATACGCCTTGATCACCATTGTCTTTGTACCTTTGCGGTAATGGATCTGTTTTCCGTTCTTGTCTAACATTCTGTAAAAATGCTTTTCAAGCTGGATAGCATGGCCACAGTCTACCGTCCGTTCAATTAAAACAGCCAGAGTCAGATTGATTTTTTCTTCATCTGGTTGCGATTCAAAAACAGATTTGCTAACATTAAGTGGAAGTGAAAACTTCTTGTTGAATTCTTCTATGTAGGAGTGGAGGAATTCATTGGCACTCTCGATATCAGTTATGCCTGCCAGACGAAGTTCGATCGGAAGGCGTGACTGAAGTGTCTGATTCAGCCGTTCCACACGGCCCTTGGCCTGTGGAACGCTGCTGGATTCAAGTTCAACGCCGAGCTGTTTGCAAGCATAAGCAAACTGGGTGTAAGTGTCCTCATCGTCCGATGGGGCATTTTTCTTTTTGTAGGTAAATACCGTACGTCTGTCTGTGAAAAATTTATAAGGAATGCCATAATTCGTCAGGATCTGATGGAATACGTGATAGTAGCCGTTCAACGTTTCCTGCGTATCGAACCAGGCGCCGGTGATTATGCCGAGAGCATCGTCAATCGCCAGATGAAGGTGCCAGACCTGTCCATTGACCCATTCGTACGGCGTGGCGTCCATCTGCTCCATCTCGCCAAAATAAGCACATCTGGGGCGCCTGCTGTGGGCGTCTTCTACAGCAACCAGATTGGATTGTATGGTATCTTGTTCCTTTTGCGACCGAGCTGTTTTTTTCAAAATAGCAAGCTCCTTTTTTACACGTTTGCGCTTAGCTTTAGTAACCTTTGGGGAGAGGATGTATTCTTTTTCAAGGATGTTCATTACCGATGATGCGGATATATGGATCCCCTCAAAGCGCTCTAGTAATTCCGTATAATGCTCGAAATTTGCCTCATAGTACTTTGTACGGTAGAGATCAACGATCTGTTTCCGTACGTCATCGGCAATGGTTGTTGATGGTTTACGTCCTTTGTTGCCATGAATGAAAAAAGTCTTGCCTTCTTTGAGATATCCGGCAATCATACGGTTGATATGCCGCCTGGTACAACCAAGTTTCAGTGCTGCACGATCCTTGTTTCCGGTTTCAGGATGATCCACCAGAGACTTGATCACCTCATATTTATTCTGTTCATCCATTGATAAAGTTACCCTTCTTATAAGCTATGTCCTCCGATCTGATAGATTATAGAAAGTAATATTCTACCATAATCGGGACATTTTCATTTGTGGTACATCAGGACTTTATCATTTATGGCTTATA
>NZ_JBQHWP010000045.1:0-1772 GCF_052063915.1 Bilifractor sp. HCP3S3_D3 | reverse complement strand
ATTCTTCATTGCCAGCCTCCGTTTCCTGACGCTTCAGCAGGTTCTTAAGGGAATACTTGCTGTCATCATCTTTGTAGGCGCCGGATACGGCTGTTGCAGCATCTTCGTTGGGGCTACTCTGTGGCATTGTACTTTGCAACGGCTCTTTATGGTAAGTTGAGATTGTGTTACAGATATAGGAATAGTTGCATCTCCCAGCTAAAACGGCGTCTTTACAGCAACGTTCCAGGGCTTCCGGCGAGTACTTTTCCGCATACCGCAGAATACCAAAGCAGCTTCGGAATGACTGCACAGGATAAGCGTATTTCTGAATGACTGCATCGATCAAAGCACGGGTGCTGGGTCCGATAGCAGATGCTTTCTGTTGAAAATAAGGCACCGTCCAATAGCCATAGTCTTTGTATTCGGCAGGCATATCCGAGGGGATAATCACCCAGTCTTTCGGTGTGTAGCTCCGCTTATGCGTCCGGATGAAGTCACCGTGTTTGTTATAGACATAGATTTCTTTTTCCCCTGCCCGGATCTCGAGTTCCTGTCGCAGATATTTCCGGGGCATGCTATAATGGACCTTGTCGAAGGTGAAGGAGAAATCTTGTGCTACTTTAACAGTCTTTCGTTCAAGATATTCAAAACGGCTAGGCGGAAGAGGCAGGAGAGTCTCCTTCTCTTCTGTTGTAAAGAGATCGTACCGGGAATAGGTGAGTCCTTCAAAGGACTTCCGGTTCTCAGCATCCACCTTTTCCATCAGGACACGGTTTAAATCATCCAGCGAATAAAAAACCATATCTTCCATATCCATGAGGATGTGCATGGTAATGATCTTTACGTGGCCTTCCACAACTGGTTTCCAGCGGGGGGATTTCACTTTGGCAGGGGTTAAAACCGTATTGTTATGTTCTGCCCATGCCTGGAAATCTTTATTCAGGACAGGGCTGATCCAGTCCTTGTTCCGGGCAACTGCCACTTTGCAATTATCCGGGGTGATCGTCGGCGTCACGCCGCCAAAATAGGTCAGAGCATTATTATTGACCCGGATCCAGTTCCGGATATCGCATTCGGTCATTCCTTCAGCGTAAAAGTAATCACTGTAGGTGAGGGCAGCGATAAAGATCGTGACCTTTGTGGTCTCATCCGGGTTCCGGCGGTTATGCAGATAGAGCTGCTTCCCTGCATAGTCCAACTCGAGATTGACACCGGGATAACGCTGGATGTGAAAGGTCAGCTGTTTGGAATCAGCCCATTCGCTGTAACGCCTGCAGTACTGGCGATAGCTCATTGGCTTCTTTCCATCTACGACACCTATGGCATTGTATTTCTGCCACAGATGCTTCAGGGTCTCTCCTTTGCGGGCCAGAGCCTTGTAGACGGCTTCCTTGTTAAAATCCCGGTAGAGGAGCTGATCCGCCGATACACCAGGCTTTTTATAAAGCATGTTTCCGATGTATTCATTCGGGACATCTGCCGGTAAAGGGTATGAAAGTTCCGGATTCTCTCTGAAACGCTTCAGGAACTCGTTGACAGTTGTTTTGCTGCAGTCGCCGCAGCTTTCGGCGATTTCACGGCAGCTGAGATGGTTCACAAAGTGAAGCCTTAGTACTTTTTTGTAATCCATAGTAGGACCTCCAGATATAATATTTCTCCATTTTAAGGAGATGCGCTTATTATATCTGAAGATCTATTGTCCGGTTAATGTGTCCTTACTTGTCCGCTAATTATGTCTCAGACTGTCCGCCGAATATGGCACAGATGTCCGTTTAGCTCGACAATCTGCA
>NZ_JBQHWP010000044.1:0-2485 GCF_052063915.1 Bilifractor sp. HCP3S3_D3 | reverse complement strand
CGAATGGGAGTTCTCATCTTAAGGGGGGCTTCACGCTTAGATGCCTTCAGCGTTTATCCCTTCCAGACTTGGCTACCCGGCCATAGACCTGGCGGTCTAACCGGTACACCAGTGGTCTGTCCATCCCGGTCCTCTCGTACTAAGGACAGCTCCTTTCAAAACTCCTCCGCCCACGCCGGATAGGGACCGAACTGTCTCACGACGTTCTGAACCCAGCTCGCGTACCGCTTTAATGGGCGAACAGCCCAACCCTTGGGACCTACTACAGCCCCAGGATGCGATGAGCCGACATCGAGGTGCCAAACCACTCCGTCGATGTGAACTCTTGGGAGTGATAAGCCTGTTATCCCCAGGGTAGCTTTTATCCGTTGAGCGATGGCATTCCCACTTAATACCACCGGATCACTAAGCCCTACTTTCGTACCTGCTCCAACCGTCGCTGTCGCAGTCAGGCTCCCTTCTGCCTTTGCACTCTTTGGATGGTTTCCAACCATCCTGAGGGAACCTTTGGGCGCCTCCGATACGCTTTCGGAGGCGACCGCCCCAGTCAAACTCCCCGTCTGACATTGTCCCCCGCCCGGGTAACGGGCGCAGGTTAGAAGCCCGGTAACGCAAGGGTGGTATCCCAACAGCGGCTCCGGAAATACTGGCGTACTTCCTTCAAAGCCTCCCACCTATCCTGTACATGCATTACCAGACCCCAGTATCAAACTGGAGTAAAGCTCCATGGGGTCTTTCCGTCCTGGCGCGGGTAACCAGCATCTTCACTGGTACTTCAATTTCACCGGATGCATTGTCGAGACAGTGCTCAAATCATTACGCCTTTCGTGCGGGTCGGAACTTACCCGACAAGGAATTTCGCTACCTTAGGACCGTTATAGTTACGGCCGCCGTTTACTGGGGCTTGGATTCAGAGCTTCACATTTCTGTTAACCCCTCCTCGTAACCTTCCAGCACCGGGCAGGCGTCAGCCCATATACCTCACCTTTCGGTTTCGCATAGACCTGTGTTTTTGCTAAACAGTTGCTTGAGCCTGTTCACTGCGGCCCTCTTTCAAGGGCACCCCTTCTCCCGAAGTTACGGGGCTGTTTTGCCGAGTTCCTTAACAATGCTTCTTCCGTCGGCCTTAGGATTCTCTCCTCACCCACCTGTGTCGGTTTACGGTACGGGTATCATATGAACAATAGCGGCTTTTCTCGGTACATGGCTCACCGGCTTCCCTACTTTATTTCGGTCCGCATCACGGCTCTGGCTTATGCGGCGGATTTGCCTGCCACACACCTCTTCGCTTGCACGCGGCTTTCCATTCCGCGCCCCGGCTCTCCACATACGTCCCCACAGTTCTGTCATATCATAGTGCAGGAATCTCAACCTGCTGTCCATCGGCTACGACTCTCGTCCTCGCCTTAGGCCCCGACTTACCCAGGGAAGATCAGCTTTACCCTGGAAACCTTGGATATTCGGCCGAGAGGATTCCCACCTCTCTCTCGCTACTCATTCCGGCATTCTCTCTTCCATACCCTCCACAGCTCCTTACGGTACTGCTTCGCCAGGTATGCAATGCTCCTCTACCAATGTATAAATACATTCCCAGGCTTCGGTGTTGTGTTTCAGCCCCGGACATTTTCGGCGCAGGACCTCTCGACCAGTGAGCTATTACGCACTCTTTAAATGTGTGGCTGCTTCTGAGCCAACATCCTGGTTGTCTTGGAGATCCCACATCCTTTACCACTTAACACACACTTTGGGACCTTAGCCGCGGGTCTGGGCTCTTTCCCTTTTGACTGCCCAACTTATCTCGTGCAGTCTGACTCCCGTCCATCGGTCACGTGGCATTCGGAGTTTGATATCGCTTGGTAAGCTTTGACGCCCCCTTGCAAATTCAGTGCTCTACCTCCACGGATCTCGAACGAGGCCAGCCCTAAAGCTGTTTCGAGGAGAACCAGCTATCTCCGGGTTCGATTGGAATTTCTCCCCTACCCACAACTCATCGCCACCTTTTTCAACAGATGTGCGTTCGGCCCTCCACTGGCTCTTACGCCAGCTTCAGCCTGGTCATGGGTAGATCACCCGGTTTCGGGTCTGCCTGTACTGACTCATACCGCCCTCTTAAGACTTGGTTTCCCTTCGGCTCCGGACCTTCAGTCCTTAACCTCGCCAGCACCGGCAACTCGCCGGACCGTTCTACAAAAAGTACGCTGTCCACCGGTCATGTATCGGTGTCCAACAGTTTGAAGACACAGGGTTTCAGGTTCTCTTTCACTCCCCTCCCGGGGTTCTTTTCACCTTTCCTTCACAGTACTATGCGCTATCGGTCACTGAGAGTATTTAGGCTTGGAGGGTGGTCCCTCCGGCTTCCCACAGGGTTTCCCGTGTCCCGTGGTACTCTGGTGCAGCCTTGTCTGCTTCCGGTTTCGCCTACGCGTCTCTCACGCTCTATGGATAAGTTTCCCAAACTTATTCGGCTGCCTTCTTCAGTACGTTC
>NZ_JBQHWP010000043.1:0-2642 GCF_052063915.1 Bilifractor sp. HCP3S3_D3 | reverse complement strand
TGTTTATCGTACAATAAATGTACCTGAAATCGGAAAAAATATTCCCTGGAATCGGATAGGGAATTTCCCTGAAATCAGAAGGACATATTGAAACACACAACCCATATCTCTATCCTTTATCTGAAGCACCACCAACAGATAAGGGAGGAAAGGAAAATGCTCAATATGTCCGATATCAATGATATCAGAGAATTAGGCTCATGTGGGTACAAAATATCAGATATCCACAGGATGACCGGCTACGATCAGAAAACCATACGAAAATACTTAAGGCAGGAGGATTTCTCCCCTGCGCCGACGAATCCTGTCGGAAGGCCATCCGTCCTTGATCCATACAAACCTGTCATTGACAAATGGATTCAGGAAAACGACAAGCGAACCTGGTCAAAGCAGCATCATACAGCCAAAAGGATCTACGACCGCCTTAAGGCGGAAACCGATTATTCAGGAAGCTATGACACCGTCCAGAAATATATGAAAACCATCCGCCGGGATATCCAGAACAAGGGATCTCAGGAACTCATATGGGAACCTGGATTCGCGCAGGTCGATTTCGGCGAGGCCGATTTCATTGAAAATGGGCAGCAGGTCCGTCGGAAGTACCTGGTCGTGTCATTTCCTTACAGCAACTATGGCATCACCCAGCTGTTCTGCGGTGAAACCGCAGAATGTGTGTGCCAGGGACTTGAAGACATCTTTGAGTTCGTCGGCGGTGTATCGAAAGTGCTGGTTTTCGATAATGCGACCGGCGTCGGACATCGTGTGCATGACGAAGTCATGGAGACAGAAATGTTCAGGCGTTTCCGTGCGCACTATCGTTTCCACGTCCGTTACTGCAATCCGGAATCCGGATGGGAAAAAGGGAACGTGGAAAACAAGGTCGGGACAGTCAGAAGAAACCTGTTCGTCCCTATGCCACAGTACACCGATATGATGCTGTACAATAAACAACTGCTCCGCGCCGCGGAAGGTAAGCTTCAGGAGAAACATTATAAAAAGCTCCGCCTGATCAGCGAACTTTTCGCAGAGGATAAGCAGCACTTACTGGATCTTCCGTCAAAGGCTTTCAACGTATGCCGGTATGAGCGCTATAAAGCAGACGGCTATGGCAGGGTGTGCCTGGATGGCAGACATTTTTATTCGACGCGCCCTGAAAACCATAATCAGTATGTAATGGTCGGGATCCGCGCCCATTATATCGACATCCTGAAGGAGGACGGCGAGCTTCTGGTGCGGCACAGACGACAGTATGGCAAAACCCGGACAGAACTCAACGACTACAGCACTTCTCTCGCTGTGCTGTCCAGAAATGCCGGAGCGTGGTTCAACAGCGGTGTCCGCCAGGATCTCCCTGAGATGCTCCGCGATTACATGGACAGTCTGGAGAAGCCGGATCGCAAATCCAGGCTCCGCCTGCTCAGCGAACTCAATGATCAATACGGTTACAAGCCGGCGATGGAAGCCTTCAGGCTTGCTTTTGAGAAAAACGGCGCCGTTCGAGAGTCGGATGCAAAAGTCATTGCGGAGCGCATCACCGGGTATGGTGTTGATACTCCGCCGGAAGCCGGGCCGTCGCTTTCTGTCTATGATGATGCATTCATCAAGCCGCGTCAGGAAGGAGGCGAGGCTGCATCATGATGACCGCCAGAGAACAGAACGAATTGATCGATACAATCTCCGGATACTGTAAGAAGCTCTTTTTCACATCTGCCATTCCGGAGATGTGTCAGAACGAAGGTACTCCAAAACAGATCGAATACCTTTGCGACGCCCTGAAGCATGAGATCGGCCAACGTGAAGAAAACCGCATCGGCAGGCTGATCAAGAGAGCACGTTTTCCGGTCTACAAGACTTTTGATGACTATGATTTCAAACGAGTCAAGCTTCCTCCGGCACTCAGCCGGCAGGAACTGATCGAAGGATCTTTTATCGAGAAAAAAGAAAACCTTGTCCTGTACGGCCCCGTCGGTACAGGAAAAACGCACATGGCGATCGCCGCCGGCGTAAAAGCCTGTATGCGTGGCTGCAAAGTGCGTTTCTATACGGTCACAGAGTTAGTCCTGAAGCTTGCAGAGGCCAGAAAAAACGGAACGCTGGAGCGTCTGCGGAATGCCTTAAATATGCAGGATCTGCTCATTCTCGACGAGTGGGGTTATGTCCCGGTCGACCGGGATGGTTCGGAACTTCTGTTTCAGATCATCTCCGACAGTTATGAAAGCAAAAGCCTGATCCTGACGACCAACCTTGAATTCTCCAAGTGGGGCGGCATCTTCACGGATGAACAGATGGCAGCCGCGATGATCGACCGTCTTGCACACCATGGACATCTCCTCATGTTTGAGGGGAAAAGCTATCGGATGGAACATGCTCTGATGCGGCAGTCAACGCCTGAATCCACCGCGTGTGAATGACAATCGCTCCGAAAGAGGGGAATCCTTTCTCCGAAAAAGGGGAATAATTTTTCCGATTTTCGGGACAATCGATTCGACATCGATCAAAGAAAGGAGCTGACAGATGAACCGTTAATGTTTTTTCTATACTTACAGTATTTACTATGCAGTCCTTCCGATTTCAGGGAATTCCCATGCGGATAAGAGGGAAAAATTTATCCGATTTGAGGGAAAATCTGTTGACAAAACACA
>NZ_JBQHWP010000042.1:0-3873 GCF_052063915.1 Bilifractor sp. HCP3S3_D3 | reverse complement strand
GATGATGCTGTTGTCGATGATGATGCTGTTGATGATGATACAGAAGATGATGTTGTTGGCTCAGAAGAAATTGATGAAGAAGCTTCTTCTGTTGGTTCCACGGTAGCTGTTACAGATGCCGCAGAGGTTGTAGAGCTTGCAGGCGCTGTAGAAACGGTAGATGTAGATCCACACGCCGTCAAGGTTAACATTGTCATTGACATTAAGATTGCAACAATTCGGTTTTTCATATTGTTTCCCCCTTTAGTTAAGTTGCTAACCACTGAGAATATTTTAACCCATTAACGATAAAGAAGGAAGTTTGACTACGAGTTTTGTGACATACAAAGACTTCAAAGTGCGGGGAGCACCACTTATAAACCCTATAAACCTTATAAAAGATGGTACAACATTTCGGGCGGTATAAATGGGGGTAAAGTACAACATTTCGGGCGGTATAAGTACAACATTTCGGGCGGTATATAAGTACAACATTAACATTGACATATGTTGTACTATGAACTATATTGTGTGTGGGAGGTGTAGCCATGTTAAGAGAAACCGATGAACAGTACCACCAAATTGAGTTAGAAGAATACTTTGACAGCACAGTTAAGCCTGATCTTTTTGCAGTATCACGTATTTTCGCAGAGGCGCGTAAACAGATGACTTTAAGCGAATATAAAATGTTCGCGTATGCGCTAACATCTGTGAAATGGAAAGACAAATGCCCTGATATTCTCTATCTAGATAAAAAGGAAATTGCAAAGATTGTAGGTATCACCGAATCCGATGCATCAGATTTAAGCCAGCACGTAAAGCGTTCTGTCGGCGATCTGGCAAAACACAGCTATCTTGAATTTTCAGATAAGGCAAGCGGGGCATGGGCAAACGGATTTTTTGTAACAAGTATAGCTTTTTTCAAAAACCGCATCCGTATCCGCATGAATCAAGACTATTTGCCGCTTTTTGGGAAAATGGAACGCGGTTATATAACGATGTGGAGCGGTGATATTTTCAAGATGCGTTCGGAGCGCGCTGTTAAGTTTTATGAGGTGCTAAGAGAGAATAGCGATACACGAAAAGAAATGCAGACAGGAACAATAAGCATCAGATTCTTAAAAGAATTATTTGGCATACCAAAGGACGGTAAAGGGTCTTACATGTACAAGGGGCATTTTCGCCGCACAGAATTTGAAAAACGTGTGATAGATCCGATCTGTGAAGATCTGGCAAACACTGAAATGATTCAGCTGATTTTGCAACCAAACGGCAAATACTACGAAAAGGTGAAAAGAGGCAACCGCGTTATTGCTTACAAGCTTTTTTGGACAATTTCAAGCCATCCGCGCGTGGCTTCTGCGGCAGAGGTCAAAGAAATTCAAGAAAAGGTTGACGCAGATGCACAGGTTCTGAAGGTGGCGAAAGATATTGTAAAAGGCAAAAAGAATACAAAGAAAGACGGCACAAAGTTCAACACAAACTTCCAACAACGAGACTACGACTATGACGCGCTAGAAGCCGCCCTTCTGGCGGCACAGGGCGCACCAGAAGGCACAGAAGGGTAAGACAGCATACTGAGCTTGCCTGTTCCTTATTTTCGCCAAAATCGACCATATACGAGTGTAAAATTAAATCGGATACCGGAGTTGCGAATTACAGAAAGAAAAAAAACGCGAATTAGCAAAAAAGAAAACAGGTATATATAAAACGAGTATTGAAGAAATGGAGATTACAGTTAAACAGATCGATTTTTTAGCCTGGGGAACAGGCAGAGAGGAAAAAAATATGTATGAAGTGAAAAGTGTGCGTGTTTACGAGAAAAAAGATTTTGAAAAACTCGCAGAGATTTTGAAGAACATCGAACGGCCGCTAGACACAGAAGTATCAACCGCAAGATTTATGTGTGAGGATATCGCACGTGGCATGTGCCTAGATGACGGCATTGTTGTGAAAGAGAGTAACGGAAAAACCGTAGCAACTTATGAACACAACGTGGTGTAAGTGGCAGGAAGGAAAAAGGGACGCATAAAGCGCCCCTAATTTATTGCAAAAAAGTAGAGGTTTTAAGGGTTTTAAAAGTCCGTTTATATCAATCGACAGGTTGATATAAACGGACATCTGCAAGATTTTGGATTTAGCTTTGCGTTATTGTCTCCGGTCCTCACGAAACTTTGAGAGACTGGCTCCGGTGGTTTGTTTGATTACCGCTGTTGAGCTAATGTGGCTCCCTCTGACGCGCTTCGGCGCGGTAGGGGTTGAGCTTGCCAAACGGCTGTTTAATCTGGGAGGTGAGATGCGAAATGAGTCGAAAAAGAAGCAGGAGCAACAGAAAAGATCTATCGCACGACATTTACTGTCGGCTTAAAAGAGCTTATAAGCTCGGGCGCGGGCGCGATCGGCACAAAGATAAAAAATCTGGAGAGGACGTAAGATTTATTTATGCAACACGGACTTACGAAACTTACAGAGAACAAGGCAAATATTTTGCAGCCTATGCAAAGCAAAAAGGATGCAAGACGCTCGCCGAAGCTAAAGAAATTGTACCCGAGTATTTGCAAATGCTCATAGATGCAGGCAAGAGCGGTTTTAGCGTTCGGACGGCGGCAAGCGCAATAGGCAAAGTATATGGCGTTACTTATGGCGCTTTTGGGGTTGAAATGCCGGAAAGAAAGCGATCAGAAATTACTAATAACAGGGGACAAAGCAAAATGCTTGCGCATTACAACGCGGAAACCGTGGAAAAATACGCGAGTATTCTTAGATGTATCGGTCTGCGGCGATCTGAAGCCCTTCTGGCGCGCGGCGCGGATCTGATGCAGGAAGACGGTAAATACTATATTTGGGTGCCGCGCGGCAAGGGCGGGAAGTACCGCAAGGCCGTTATTCAAGGCACAGACGAGGAAATCAAAGCTGTGGTACAGCTTTTTGAAGAAGCAAGAGCGAGGGCTGAGAAAGGCGGTGACGGCCTTGTATGGCCGTCAGGAATCCCGCGCAACCTTCCGGTGCACCGTTATCGGGCAGAATACGCGGAACGGGTCTATAAAAGCGTTGCAAGGCCGGTAGAGGGCTTGCAGAGGGAGGAAAAATATATTTGCCGGGGAGACCTGGCAGGGATGGTCTATGATAGAGCGGCGCTGAAATATGCGAGTCAGCAGCTCGGACACAATCGCGTGTCCGTTGTCGCAGATAATTATCTGCATTGATCTGAGTAACTTAAAAGAAAAAGAGGAACGGTTAATACCGCTCCTCTTTTTCTTTATTTCTTTATTCACGAATTAAAGTCCTAACTGGTCAGCCGCATATGTTGCCTGATCGACAGTGAATTTATCTCCATAATCAGATGATAATTGCTGAATTAAACTGTCACGGGAAAATCCGCCAATATCGAGATAGCTTTGTGCCGCCTTCACTGCCTGTTCGTTCCAGTCAGCACCGCAGTTATCTGCGGCGTATGTTGCCTGATCGACAGTGAATTTATCTCCATAGTCAGACGACAGCTGATCAATCAGTCCCTGATATGAAAATCCTTGGAAATCGAGATAGGACTGAGCCGCCTTTAATGCTTCAGCATTCCAATCGGCGCCACAGTTATCAGCAGCGAATGTTGCATCTTCAACAGAAAATTGATCTCCGTAGTCTGATGACAGCTGATCAATTAGTCCCTGATAAGAAAACGCTTGCAAAGACAGATAATTTTTTGCAGCGCTCAATGCTTGCTGCTGTGAAGGTGTAGCGTTCAGCACTGCGGATGTTTCTGACGACGATGATGCTGTTGTCGATGATGATGCTGTTGTCGATGATGATGCTGTTGATGATGATACAGAAGATGATGTTGTTGGCTCAGAAGAAATTGATGAAGAAGCTTCTTCTGTTGGTTCCACGGTAGCTGTT
>NZ_JBQHWP010000041.1:0-7429 GCF_052063915.1 Bilifractor sp. HCP3S3_D3 | reverse complement strand
GCCAGCGTTCATCCTGAGCCAGGATCAAACTCTCATAAAAAAGATTTGATTCGTTCAGAATTAACACTTGGCTAATTCATCCCTTTTTACTGTTTTAAAGGATCGTAATCACTTCATGTATCGTTCATTTGAACGTTACATCCATGAATACTCATCGATCGTTCAAACAAAAATTTTATAAAACTTCATTTGAATTTTCGAGGATGTGTTTTACTGTTCAGTTGTCAATGTTCATTCTGTATTACTTTTGTTCTGTCGCTGTATCTCGGCGACAAATGATACTTTACCACCCGGGTATAGGATTGTCAACAGGAAATTGTATATTTTTTGAAGAAAATTTCAGTGCCCGTTTATCCTTTAATTACGCGGTTTTTTCGCTTCTGTTATTATATATCGTGGTTATTGTATGTATTGTGTCGTCAATTCGTTCATTTTGTTGGCATATCCTCTGCACATCAAATGATACACCTCTTATATTTGGAAAATCCGGGATGGACTGTCCCTTCCATTGACCGGTGGCTCAATGGAAGGGATTACAATAAACGAAGCGAGAACTGCATCAGATCGTTGCACACCACTCCACAGCAAAATCAATCAGCTTCCTTACATTGTCCGTCTGCGGCATATCCTTCCTCACAACTGCCGCCACCTTCCAGAGCGGATGTTCCGCGAACGAAATTTTCCGCAGATCATCGCTTCCCATATCCTCAAAAATGAAGTCCATGGAGACCGTGTTGCCTTCCTGCTCCCGGCACAGCTTGTAACAAAGGCTGAAGCCACTTGTGTTGAAATACACGTCCAGATCAGCGCCTTCCTTTCTGCAGGTTTCCTCCAGAATATGGTGAATCATGAAATTACCATTTTCGATAATCACCGGCTCCTCGCTGATTTCCTTTACCGACACCTCGTTTCTGTCGTAATATCTGCTCTTCCTGTGTGTAATGAAAAAAATCTCTCGCGAAAAAAGCGGTATATATTTCAATTCCGGGTCTTTCTTCACATACGGAACAAATCCAAGATCATATTTCCTGTTTCTGACATTTTCTTCAATATATATATCCGGAAATTCCATATAATCCAGCCGCACGCCGGGATTCTGATCCGTGAATGTATGGATGAACTCGGGCGACAACAGACGCAGAACCCCATACGCGGAAACCAGGCGCAAGAAACCCTTTTCCTGTTTTTTCAGATCACTGATGGAAGCCGTCATCCCATTGTAATCCGCGATGATCCGGCACGCATGATCGTAAAAAATCTTCCCATACTCATTCAGCGCCACTCCCTTCTGGGAACGGACCAGAAGCTCTGCGCCAACTTCTTCCTCCATTCTGCGAATGGTCTGACTCACCGCCTGCGGGGAGAGAAACATTGCCTCCGCGGCTGCGGTAATGCTCTTTTTTTCACAGACCTCAATGAAACATTCCATATCCTTCAGATTCATTTTTCCCACTTCCTGTTAAATGCTCAACACGAAAAAAATCTCCGGGGACTCTACTGAATTGTGATTTTGCGCGTGCACTGTCGGGAATCCCTTCCAAACGAGATAAAACACGCTGCGCGAGTTTTATCTCGCTATCGCGACGCTCGCCCCACACGAATGCTTCGCATTCGGCTGTGGCTCGCTGTTCGCGTAAATTACAAAAAAGAAGCAGCCTTGTATAAGAACTGCCTCTTTCTTTTCCCTGTCTTCAATATATTCCACTGTCAGAAACCTGTCAACACAGCGGATTTCTTCTGTTCACCCTTTATGCAGCCTATGCCGACAGCAAAAATCCTGGTTCAGGCATACATTGAGAATTACTTCTGTTCATCCTCCGCGTATGGCTGCAGTTCATCATAGGAAACCGGCTCCGGATCTCCCTCTCCGATGAAATTGCAGAACGGATGCGGCTTTCTGTAGAAGTTCAGCGTCAAATACTGATTTCTATACTGTCCGGCAGCATCAAATCCATACTTGTAATCGATGATATCTTCAAGATCAATATCCGCATACGCAATGCCTTCCTCACCGGACGGAACATAATCACTTCTGAGATTTCCATCCGGTCCGATGATCGCGGTATGACCCTGCTTCAGTGTCTTGAAATATGCCAGACGGTCCTCCTCAAGCTTGCCATTTTCATCGGTGCACAGCATCTTATACAGACGGTCATCATACACGGAGCTGGTCATCAGGACAAATGCGCCGGTCTGTATCGCATATGCCTTGCTTGCGATATCATCATCGAAATATCCGGGCCAGGAAGCGACATGAACCTGCTCATTCTGAGCATTCATCGCTGCGATATCCAGAGCTACATCATGCTCCCAGCACTGGCATCCGCCGAGTCTTCCAAGCTCCGTATCGAATACCGGCATCAGGGAACCGGAACCGTCGCCCCAGATCAGACGTTCTGCGACAGATACTCTCATCTTCCGATGCTTGCCCATCAGGTTTCCCTTGTTGTCAAACCAGAACTGCGTGAGATAAAGGGATCCGCCGTCTTTTTCCGATCCGGAGATGCATACATAAATATCGTTATCCCTGGCGGCCTGGCTGATTTTTGCAAGTGCATCGCTGGGAACCTCTACCGCGTTGAGATAAAGCTGATGATAAAATCTCGGAACATAGTCAAGTGCTCTTCCAAGGAAAGCAAACCAGGGATATCCGGGCAGGAATCCCTCCGGAAAACCGATCAGCTTTGCACCGTTGTCGGCAGCTTCCTTAATGATCTTCACAGACTTTTCAACCGTCGCCGCTAGATCAAGATAAACCGGTGCCGCCTGTACTGCCGCTACTTTGTATTTCGGATAATTTGCCATGATTGATTTCCTCCTTTAACAGATTCTGCTGACATTGCTGACTTTTTTCTCCCGGGATAAAAGAAAAAGGCACCGGTGAGGTTTCCCTCTCCCGACGCCTTTGTCTTCGATGCTCATAATATATATCAGTTTTTCCGAAAAAGAAATCAATCTGTACTTGACAGGTGTCAATTGTTCCTTGATACACACCTGTCAACCGGTCCTTGATACGGTATTTGAGCTTCTCTGCCGCTCTTGTGTCTTGAAAACCATTTATCATTTATGTTTTAATATGATCAAGAGAAAAATCACCTGTGGAAAAATAAGCTGTTCCTTTGACTTCGGACCATTAGGGCAGGGAACAGATCAGAGAGAACAGGGATATAGATCATTACACAATCTCATGGATATTCTGTACAACCACTTCCGGCTCACGAACTCCCCTTCAGAGAAACAGAACGAGCTTCCTTATCAGGCAATTACTCCGATTTATGAGGAAGCATTGTCCATCCGCCTGCACAACAGTGCTTCCCATAAATATCCGCTCCACCACACATGGAAAAATCTGGCGACCGTCGGTTCCGCCGGCGACATCCTTCTCCCGAATGTCCAGCAGATGCTTCTCCGCCTGAAGAAGGATACAGGCGTGCGATACCTGCGTTTCAACGGAATTTTTTCCGACCACCTCCTCGTCGCTTATGCCGATGCATCCGGAAATCCTGTTTACAATTTTGCCTATGTCGATATGGGGCTGGATTTTCTGCATTCCATCGGTCTCAAGCCCTGGATCCAGTTATCCTTCATGCCCCGGGTTCTTGCTCTGCATCCGAATAAATACCTGTTCAACGACAATGTCAGCCAGCCCCGCTCCAACCAGGCATGGTGTAATCTCATTCAGGTCTTCTTTCAGCACATCCGGAAACGATATGGCATCGAGGAAACAAGAACCTGGAGATACAGTCTCTGGAATCTGCCGAACACGGCTTCCTTTTTGTATAGATTTGACAATCCTGAAGATTTTCAGACCTTTTACAAGGCATCTTTTGACACAATCAAAAACGAAGATCCAGCTTATTTCATCTCGATGCCGCCTTCTTATTACAAAAAATATGGCGAGAAAGCCCACGGTTTTAACCGTGGGATGAATCGCTTTGAAAAAAATATAAAAATACAGAACAAACGTTTTCATTTTTGTATGTTGTATGTTACAATATACACATGAAGACAGTATATAAAAGAACCGCAACAACCGTATCATTTCTGAATTATCATCTGGTTTTCTGCCCAAGATACCGGCGTAAAATTTTTGACATTCCAGGCGTTGAAGAACGCTTTCGGGAACTGACGCACCAGGCCTGCGAAGCCAACCAGATTGAGATCCTTGCGATGGAATGTCATCGTGATCATGCCCATTTGTTTGTCAGTGCTTATCCGCAGATCAGTATCCCGGAAATCGTGAGGATTATCAAGCAGGCGACCTCGTGCGCGCTGCGTGACGAAATCCCACAGCTTTCCCAGATGCCCTCCCTTTGGACCCGTTCCTATTTTGTCAGCACAGCGGAAAATGTCACCGAAGCAACGGTGGAACGGTACGTACGGACGCAGAAAACGAGGTGATTTTATGCACACCATACGATTCCTCCTTCTGACAACAAAAGAAGATGACCGTATTCTGGAAAAACGGTTCCGTATGTTATGGCATATCCACAATCAGACCGTTAAGTACGCGCAGAAACAGCTGCACAAGCTGATGCGTGACCGCGCGTATATAGATGCCAGGAAAGAGCGCAGCGCCCTAAAGCCGGAAGCCGAAAAGCTGCAGAAGCGGCTGGACGAGGCCGAGGCGCAGAAGAAGCCGGCAAAACGCGGAGAACGGTCGAGGCTGAAAGCCGTGAAGAAACGGCTCCGCGAATTGACGGACATCATGAATGAACGGATCGAATTCTTTTGCCTGACGCAGACCGGACTGGAATCTTATGTCAAGGTCATGCAGCACCGTTTTCAGAAGCACATTTCGAGCCAGCAGGCACAGAAGGAAGCCGACCGGGTGTATACGGGTGTTCAGAAGGTCCTGTATGGGAACGGGAAATTTGTCCATCTGAAAAAGCTGGATGACCAGCGTTCCATTTCGCAGAAGTGTTCCACGAACGGCATCAAGGTGAATAGGAACGCCAATACCGTGAACTGGCTTGGATTAACCATCCCGTTTCGCATGAATAAAAAAGATCCGTATGCCGCAGAAAGTGTTGGACACCAGCTGAAGTACGGGGAACTCATCCGTCTGCCATTTAAAAGCGGGTGGCGGTATTACATCAACCTCTATCTGGACGGTGATGCCCCGAAGAAGCTCTGTGTTTCCTCCGGACTTACATGCATAGACCCCGGTGTCTCTACGATGGCTTCGGTTTCTGAAAAGGCGGTTTCCCTGAAAGAGCTCGCCCCTATGTCGGGCTGCTATAACAAAGAGATTGCCAGACAGCAGAGACTGGTGGATCAGGAAAAACGAGCGCTGAATCCGGATCATTACGATGCCGACGGCAGGGTGATAAAAGGAAAACACAACTGGGTAATTTCCAACAACTGCCGTCGTCATCAGAGACGTATCCGCGAACTGTATCGAAAAAAATCAGCGTCCACCGAATGCTCCCATAACCACCAGGCCAATGAGCTGCTGGTCAATAACGGGAATTGTTTCCTGATAGAGGATATGACATACGCGGCATTGCAGAAACGCTCCCGGAAACCAACAGAACGGCAGGAAAAAGCGACCGTTGTGAAAGATAAGAACGGGAAGGAAAAGACAGTCCGTAAGTGTAAAAAGAAGAAGCGCTTTGGCAAATCGCTGAATGACCGTTCCCCTGCCCTGTTCGTCGCCATCCTTACGCGGAAGGCGGAACAGTACGGCGGACAGGCTGTCCGAATTGACACCCGAAAGTTCCGTGCGAGCCAGTACCACCATGATACCGGCGAATATCACAAGGCAGCGCTGTCTGACCGCTGGAAAACCATAGACGGCCATGAAATACAGCGTGACCTGTACAGTGCCTTCCTGATCTTCTGCTCCAACCCTTCCGGTACCTCGCCGGATCGGGATCTCTGTAACTCGATGTTTGAACATTTCGTAACCATGCATGACGCCTTTATCAAGGCAACCGCAAAGGAAAACCATCCGGCTTGTTTCGGATACTGATTTTTTGGCAAAAAGAAAAGAAACAGCACTTGCTGTCTCTTCCCTTTTTGAATAGAACCTGTAAATGTCTCGCACGGCCCGGCCAGCTGTCAGGTACGCCCGGTAAAAGGCTCCGGTCTCCGGATCGGAATACCGATGAAGAGCATAGCCCTGGAAGCCTGAAAAGAAGGACTATAACCAAGCTGCTTGTACAGAGCGAAAGTGATGCCCGGAAATCTAAGGCAGCCTTCCCTTGGACAAGGATGTTTCAGGAGTTCGCTCCTGGAATCCCACGGTTTTAACCGTGGGAGGAGGTCAAATCGGACAGGTCGGTTTCATCATCAAATACCAGAACACCTATACTATGATTGACGGCTATCTGTCAGACTACGTGGATAAAAACTGCAGCTCCGCTCTCGTCAGATGGGAACGGCTTTATCCCGCTCCGATACAGGCGGAGAATCTTGATTTTCTTGATTTCATTTTCTGCACTCACGCCCACTTTGATCACGCAGATCCCTGGACGCTCCGTAAAATCGCAGAAGTGAACCACAAAGCCATCTTCATCGGTCCTTCCTCTGTCTGCAGCGTTTATTCCGATTGCGGCGTTCCCGCAAAACAGATTCTGCAGCCCGTCATTGACAGTCCGACCGTACTCGATCCCGGTCATAAAATATCATTCACGATGATTCCTGCCGCGCATGAAGAACTCCACCCGGATCAACATGGCGGCTTTGCGGAAGTCGGCTACCGTATATCCTTCGGACATGCCACCATTTATCACTCGGGCGACTGCTGCCCATACGACGGCCTGGAATCCAGAATCATGAATTGCGACGCACTGATTCTTCCCGTCAACGGGCGGGATTACTATCGGAGGAACGTGAAAGACATTATCGGCTGCTTTGACAGCACGGAAGCAATTACCCTTGCCGCAGACACGCATGCTGGCATGCTTATCCCCGTGCACTGGGACCTGTACCACGTGAACGAGATCAACCCGGGAACCTTTGTGGATCTTGCCCACCGCCTGCATCCGGAACTTCCCTTCCACATCTTTGTTCCCGGAGAAGGTTACATATTGTCGGTTTAATTGTGATGATGCCATCTCCAGACTCCTTGAAAATCTATCTGATTGGGTGAAAAAAATCCGGCAAATACTGATTTCTCAGCATTTGCCGGATTTCATCTGCTCATTTAAAAAGCAGGGGATGAGAGAATCGAACTCCCGCTAAAAGTTTTGGAGACTTCTGTCATGCCATTTGACCAATCCCCTGTATTACTCAAGATATGTAAATGACCTGGCTAATGTACCAACATAAAAATCATAACACATACCTTCAAAACTGAATACACAAACTCTTCCCCGGGAATCCGTCTCCGGATTCCCTCCTTCCGTTCCAACTTATGCTTCAGGTCAAACCCTCGACCGATTAGTAACAGTCAGCTCCATGCCTTACGGCACTTCCACCTCTG
>NZ_JBQHWP010000040.1:0-7930 GCF_052063915.1 Bilifractor sp. HCP3S3_D3 | reverse complement strand
TCCTTATCAGCCCACTATCTGAAAGTTCGTGTAAACTATTGAACCGCCGTATACCGAACGGTACGTACGGTGGTGTGGAAGGGGAGGGTAAAATCTCCCCTATCCGATCGAGCGTCGCGATAGCGAGATAAAACTCGCGCAGCGTGTTTTATCTCGTTCAACGTTGCGTTGTTTGTTCAGTAGTATCCGGTACGTTGTTTGTTCAGTTGTTTCCAGAGAACAGGTCCGGGAAATAGGGCGATTATTTTTCGTGAGAAGAGGAAGGGGAAAGCAAAGTGGAAATAAAAGGAAAACGGTGGAGATGGATTCGTGTTATAGAATTTGTCGTGTTTTTCTTTGGCTGGACAGCTATTCTGATGGCGGGGGCAGATTTCCCCCCCGCCAAAAGGATTCTGCCTTCTGGTTATTCTGATCGGTGTGTTGGATATCATCCAGACACTGTATCTGAAATGGCTGGCGAAAAACCTGATAAAGAGGCGCACCTTCCTGCTGAACGAGCTGTTCTTCTGTGCGGCAGGCACAATCGTTGCCGTCATTTTCATTTTGTTCAACGGCGGATTCCGGAGCGAGTCGGGAATCTGGGTAGGAATCATCACGGCAGTAAGTGTGGGATACGGCACAATTTTCTGGAGTATTAACCGCCTTATCGCAGGAGTAATGAAAGATCGCCTGCTGTAGGAGGGGGAAATCATCATTTGCCGTAATCTCAGAAAATTCACTCTCCACTCCCTAAAAAATTATTTGTCTGGAAATAGCCAACTCCAAAGTAACTAACTCCAGAGTAATTAACTCCAGAGTAACTAACTCCAGAGTAAATAACACGTGATTTCGTTGTATCATTCCATGTATCATGACACAAGAGAAGGGTGAAACGTATTATTCAGGGAGGTTCGGTTTTGTTGGAGCAATCCGTAGCTTATACAGTTTGTGGCACGATTTATCATATGGGCGTTTATCAGATTAATAGATTAAAAAAACATATCCTCCAGAGTTTTTGTATCAGACATAGCGGTAGTTCAGCACGGCCCGCCGGATCAGGTCGAAGATCAGACCGGAGCCGAGGGAGAGAAGGGCTACGAGGAGTCCGCCGGTGAGAAGAATATCGGACCGGAAGAGTCCCAGGCCGGTGAAGATGATTTCTCCGAGTCCGCCGGCTCCGATCATCGCCGCAAGAGTAGCGCTCGCGATGACTTCCACGAGGCTGGTCCGGATCCCTGCGAGAATCATGGGGAGTGCCTGGGGAACGCGGACATGCCAGAATTGCTCCCGGGCGGTCATTCCGATTCCGGCGGCACATTCCAGCATGAAATCCGGGACACCGGAAAATCCCACGATGGTGTTCAGGAGAACCGGAGGAACCGCGAGGATCGTGAGGGCAGTAACGGCTGGACGGATACCGGTTCCCATGACAGGAATGAGGAGAAAAAGAAGCGCAAGGGAAGGCACGACGCGGAGGATCTGGAAGGGGGCGGAGATGATCTGCTCCTTTTTTACAGACTTCGAAGCCAGATATCCGAGGGGAATACCGATTGCAGCTGCGATGGCAAGGGACAGAAGACTCACGAGGAGATGCTGCCGGATCTGGAGCAGAATCTGAGGAGCGTTCTGCTGTATGTATAAGATCATTCCCTTAATCATTTCTGATCACTCCTTTCCCTTTCGATATCCTGACTCCCGGATCCCCGCCGCGCCTGGAAATTCCCTGCCGTGCGTTTTTCACCGAGCTTGAGAAGGGCATCCATTGCGACGGCCAGGCCTGCGGAGAGTACACTTCCCCAGAGAATCTTAACGACGTTCTGTGTGCGCATGCCGGAAAAAAGCAGGTCGCCGAGACCTCCGGCGTTGATGCAGGAGGCGATGGTGGCGATTCCGATCGTCGATACCATGGCGAGGCGGATGCCTGCGAAAATCGCGGGACGGGCCAGAGGAAGCTGAATGCGGCGCAGTATCTGGAGCTTTGTCATGCCGATTCCGCGGGCGGCTTCGCGGATTCCGGTATCCACCTCGTCCAGGCCGGTCAGGAAGTTGCGCAGGAGCAGGTACTGGTTGTAGATGACAAGCACAGTCACTGCCGAGGGCATTCCGAGGCCGGTGAGCGGTATTAAGAGCGCAAACAGCGCCATGGAAGGGATGGAGTAGATCAGAGAAAAAATCTGTACCAGAAGTGAGCCGAGCTTTGGAATCTCCACGGAGAGCACCGTAAGGATTGACGCGAGAAGCACGGAGATCGCGAGTGTGATGAGGACGATTTCCAGGTGTCTTGCGAGAGGGATCAGAATCTTATCCGGATTGGAAATAAGATAGCGTATCATTTCATCACATCCTTCCAGAAGTCTTCCTGCTCGCGCGCGGAGGAGATCAGAGTCTCTACAAAGGGGTCTGCGGGATGACGAACGATTTCCTGCGGTGTATCAAACTGCAGCAGCTTTCCCCGGTCCATGATCATAACGCGGTTTCCGAGACGGAAGGCCTCATTGATATCATGGGTGACCAGGAGAAAGGTGCGGCTCGTCTCCCGATGAATCCGTTTCAATTCATTCTGAAGATTAAGACGGGTAATGGCATCGATCGCTCCGAAGGGCTCGTCGAGAAGCATGATCTTCGGGTTGGTTACCAGCGCTCTGGCGAGACCGATTCTTTGCTGCTGTCCTCCGGAAAGCTGGGAAGGATAGCGGTTCCGGTAGATTTCGGGATCGAGGTCGACCAGGTTGAGAAGCTCCGTGACCCGGTCGTGAATCTTCGAGCGGTCCCATTTCTCCAGCTGAGGAATGATGCCGATGTTCTGTTCGATGGTCATGTGCGGGAAAAGACCAACCTGCTGGATGACATAGCCCATGCGGCGGCGCACCACGATTGGATTTACCGTAGAGATGTCTTCTCCAAAGAGAATGATTTTGCCTTCGCTCGGCTCGATCAGACGGTTGGTCATCTTGAGGAGGGTGGTCTTTCCGCAGCCGGAGGACCCCAGGATGGTGATAAACTCACCTTCTCGGATCTCGGCGGATACGTGATTTACGGACAGGACATCGGAGCCCGGATATTTTTTTGATATATTCTGATATTGGATGGCTTTCATTTTCTTCCTCACAAATCTCAAATGGGGCAGTTGTGTGAAGCTGCCCGAGACAGACCAATGGAGCGGTGCGTGCACCAGTTATCGGTAAAACAATGGGACAGTTGTGTGCAACTGCTTGAGACAAACCGATGGAGCAGTTCGTGCAGCTGCTTCTGCTTCAGGCAGGCAAGTAGGCGTCCGGATTCAGGAAACGCTGCTTGAGGAACTGCCGGAAGCAGCTGCGGGGATGCTGTCTGCAATACTGTCGTAGTAGGATTTCGCGACGTCCTCATATTCCTTCTTGTCGATGTCCACCTCGGCGTTGAGCTTTGTGAGAACCTCAGTGGTGAGGGTCTTGTCGACGGCGTTCAAAGTGTCTGCAATCTCCGGATTAAGAGAGAGGGCATCGTTTCGTACGACAGGAGCCAGGTTGTAGGGTGGCCATGCCTGCTTGTCATCGTCCAGAAGAACGTATTTGTCGGTCTCGGAGAGTGCACCCTCTGTAGTGTAGGCCGGGGCTACATCGGCTTCGCCGCTTGCTACGACCTGATACTTCAGACTGTTATCGTATACCTTTGTGGATTTGAATTTGAATTCACCATATACGTCGTTTAATCTTGGAAGTCCGTCCTCTCGCTGGTCAAATTCTCCCTGTGATGCAAAATTCAGCTCGGAGGCATGCTTCTGAAGGTCGGAGATCGTTGTGATGCCGTACTTGTCGGAGGCTTCCTTGCTGATGAAAAGACCCTGGCCGTCGTTTCCCGGCGCGTAGTCAAGCCAGGTTACATCGAACCTGTCGGCATATTGCTTTTTTACCTCGTCATATACCTTCTGGGGATCGGTGATCGGATCCTCTTTCAGGATAGAAATCAGCCCGGTTCCGGTATACTCGGGGTAGAGGTCGATATCATCGCTGATCAGGCTGGTGTGAATCAGAGAGGATGAGATGTCGAAGGTCCGCTGCACCTTATAGCCGGCGTCTTCGAGCGCGAGTGCATAGATTTCAGCGACAACTTCATTTTCCGTGAAATCCTTGGAGCCGATGCGCACGGTTCCCTCTTTCGCCTTGCCGGACTTGACAGTGGCTGACGCTGAGTCAGAGGATACGGAAGAGGAGCCGGCGTCGGAGGAACTCTGGGTGGTGAATTGGCTGCTTCCGCAGCCGGTGAGTATCGTGATGCCTGCGGCCAGAGTGAGGAGAAGAGTGCGGGAGAGGATATTTTTTTTCATGGGATGCTCCTTTCATTGTGTGGAATTTTGCAAAGTTACAGATGCTGTGACTGATTCAGTGCCTGATCCATGTCCCGGATCAGGTCGTCAATGTCTTCAATGCCGACGGACAGCCGGAGAGAGTCTGGATAGACGCCTGCCTTTGCGTTTTCTTCCGGGGAATGCCCGAAATGCGTGGAGGACGCGGGGTGTACGATCAGCGATTTGGCATCGCCGACATTTGTCATGTAGTCGAAGATACGGACCGCCTTCAGGGTGCGGAGGGCAGCCTCCTGTCCTCCCTTTACCCGGATGGACATGATTGCTCCCGGCCCCTTTGGGAAATACTTTTCGGCAAGACTGTGGTAAGGGCTGGATTCCAGACCGGGATACAGGACCTCTGTGACTGCCGGATGATTCTCAAGAAAAGCCGCGAGCTTTCCGGCGTTTGACACGTGACGCTCCATGCGAAGGGAGAGAGTCTCCATGCCCTGCAGGACATAGAAGGCAGTCTGCGGGCTCATGTGCGCGCCGAGATCGGTGAGATATGTGATCCGGAGGCGCTTCGTAAACATCTCGCGCTTCAGGGTTTCTTCATCGATCCAGTCCTTAAAGTCATTGTAAAAGGTTTCAAACTCCGGGAAACGACCGTTCAGATAGTTGAACTTTCCGCTTTCCACCACGATTCCGGCGATATTTACACCGTGACCGGACAGATACTTGGTTGCCGAGTAGCAGACGATGTCTACGCCGTGCTCGAATGGCCGGAACAGATAAGGAGTCGCGAAGGTATTGTCAATGACAACCGGAATGCCGTAGGAATGAGCAAGTGCAGTGATGCGGTCCACGTCCAGTACATTCATTCCGGGATTTCCGAGAGCTTCGATATAGATGGCTTTGGTGCGGTCGTCTATATAGTTCCGGTAGGAATCGATGTCAGTCTCGTCTTCGATGAAGCGGCCCTCGATGCCGTATTGTGGCAGAGTCTTCTGAAGAAGGGTGGTGGTGCCGCCGTACAGAGTCGGAACAGAGACGATATTGTCACCCTGGTGCGCAAGGGTCAGGAAGGTGTCGGAGATGGCCGCCATGCCGGAGGCCAGGGAAACCGCAGCGCTTCCTCCCTCCAGAGAGGTCAGGCGTTTCTCAAGCACGCGGTTGGTGGGATTCGAAAAACGTACGTAGGAATCTCCTTCTTCTTCATATTTAAATAAGCGGAGGCAACGCTCGTAGCTGCCAAGCTCAAAGGCAGCGGTCTGATAGATGGGAACCGCCTTGGATAGAAAATGCTGTGAGGGGTCGTAGCCTGCGTGCAGCTGCCTTGTGGTAAAGCCAAGGGTGTCGTCATTAAAAGCCTCGTAACTCATTTCGTTTTCTCCTTCTGCAATATATTTATTCTGTCTTGGAGTTTAATTTGTATTGGAACTACTCAGAACCATTGCTTTTCAGCGGGCTTCATCTTTTGCGGACCCCATTTCTGCGGAATTCATGTTTCTGCGGGGCACTGGGGTGTGTGTGCCGGGGTTTTTCTGGGCACCAGATGCAGGGCGTCAGCCGGACAGGTGCTGGCACAGATGCCGCATCCGTTGCATTCGTCCATCCGGAAAGACAGGGAGGCATTCTTGCCGCGTCCCGTCATAGAGATGACATCGAATCGGCAGCGCTTGACGCATCGCCCGCATCCGATGCAGGGGTTTGCGTCATAGGATATGATGTGCGGCGCTTTCGGCCAGAAGCCGACGCTCCTGCGGTCGCGCTGTACCCGGAAGAGATAGCAGTCTGTCGCGTTGCAGTTGCAGATGCCGTGGTCGCTGATGGTGTGTACGAGCCCTGCTTTGTCAGCATCGCGGATGATCTGCTTCGCCTGCTCTTTGGTGATGCGGTCCGAGATTTTACGTGTGACGAAGCTGTTGTCTCCGTGAACAAAATTGATGCAGGTGTTGGTAGGATCCTCTGCCTGGCCTCCCAGGCATTTGCAGTCACAGCGGGCAAGGTAAAGGGGCCGTTCCTCCTGGTCAATGAAATCGAGCATCTCCTGCAGAGATATGATTTCGTCAGTGGTCGGTCTTACCCGTGGATCGGGATCCAGACTTTTCTCGTATTCATCGAAGTACCACTGATCCAGCTTTACCCGGAGATCTGCGGGAAGGGTGTGATAGCGGCGGGTTTCGTTGACGCTCAGGACATCCAGCATCCCGTAGAAGTTGTTCAGCGTGTAGTCATAATCCGGGTCTGCAGCGGCGTCCGGATCCTCCGGAGTATCGTCCCTGCGGACCCTGGCTAGAACGCCTCTCCGAAAGGCATCCGCCGCGTATCCGGGATCGAGAGAACGATAGGAAACCGGAGTTCCGTCAAAGGATAGAATAAACTTCCGATCCTCCTCTGTAAAAAAGAAGTCAATGAGGCGGACCCCAACCTCTGGCATCTGGAACTTTTCCCCGATTTCTTTCTCCTCCCGGGTGAGTGGAGCAGTATTGTATCCCTGATATTCCTCGTCTAAAATGTAAGGAACGGCAGCGGCGATATCGATATGATCCTGTGGTTTAATGTTCTGCATGGACGGTCATTCCTTCCTGAGTCACATACCAGATCTGTATTTCATATATATCTGATATGAAATATATGTTTATGTTGAAAAGACCTTATCACGTTTGCATACGCTTGTCAACGGATATTTAAAATTTCAAACAGCCTTCAAATCGTCTTCAAACATCCTGCCGCGGGCTGTGATATTGAGGAGAAGAGGAAATCATGATTTGCGCTGCCTGACTCTGCTTAAATTAAAAGAGCGTTCACTATATTTCGCCGAATCGGAATATTTATATGTTTCACAAGTCCGATGACGGCAATCGCGATCGGGTTTATCATGCTCCGCCACACTGGAATATTCATTTGCCGAAGCATTATTGTGTCGGGGAAAAGATGTTATAATATTGCTGCATATGTAAAACCGGGGAAATTCTGGGGAGCAGAAGCTGTGGAAGAAAGATTACGGAGGCAAAAGACATGGATGAAATATTGAAGAGAAGTCATGAACTCAGGGATGCTGCGGACCGGCACTATAACTGCGCACAGGCGGTTTTCATTCCGTTTGCGGAGAGAAAAGGACTGACGGCGGAGCAGGCAAACGCGATTGCGCAGAATTTCGGGTCGGGAATGCAGGCGGGGCTGACCTGTGGCGCAATCACCGGAGGACTGATGGCGCTGGGATTGTGCGGGGCCGGTGATTCCGGTATCGCTGTCGAGCTCATGCGGCGAATCGCGAGCAGACATGAAGGACGTACACAGTGCAGGGATCTGCTGGCGGCGGAAGTCCGGACGCCAGGGGAGAAGAAGCCGCACTGCGACGCGATGGTATATGAGGCGGTTGAAGCCGTTGAGGAAATGCTCCAGGAGCGTGGAATCAGTTTCTGAAATGATGCGCGAACGTGAGATCAGTGTCTGAGATGCTCCGTGAGCGTGAGATAACCTTCTGATTCCGGAAGAATGGAAGCATTGAAAAAAGAATCATTTATGGAAGCGGCGCAGAAGTTCTGCGCCGCTTTTGCAGTGCGCCTGGCGGCGCACGTTTCCAACGGGTTCAAGTCCCGAATCCGCCCGGTAGTGGGAAGGATATAGCCGAAGGCAAGGGTGTCCGCCGTGAGACGGAATCTGAAGGAAGCCGGATGT
>NZ_JBQHWP010000039.1:0-9167 GCF_052063915.1 Bilifractor sp. HCP3S3_D3 | reverse complement strand
TATATCTGAAGATCTATTGTCCGGTTAATGTGTCCTTACTTGTCCGCTAATTATGTCTCAGACTGTCCGCCGAATATGGCACAGATGTCCGTTTAGCTCGACAATCTGCATAGTTTTTTTGTTCTTTTCCATTTGTATCTCCTCTCTGCCTGATTTCAGGCAATAAAATAAGATCCGTTATTCGATTGAACTCCGGATCGTCAATGGTTATGTAATATATACTTGTTTTTCGTCTTCGTAATTTGCGCAGACAAAAACCGCCCCAGGAAAGGACGGTTTCGCGTTGTAATACTCAAACCCAATTTTCTAATTTTAATTCTGGTACGCGCTCGAACTCTTTGACGTTGTTCGTTACAATTGTCAGATCCATAGCCTTTGCATGAGCAGCAATTAGCAAATCATTAGGGCCAATTGGCGTACCCATTTTTTCAAGATGTGCGCGAATCTCTCCATATTCTACGGCAGCCGAATCATCGTAGGGAAGGATTGCAATATTTGACAAGAAGGAAGCAAGCGCTATTTGATTTTTTACCGGATTACTGCTTTTACTTATTCCATATTGCATTTCTGAGAGAGTTATTGCAGAGATACAAAACTCAGACGGATCATGAGCAAGAAACCGTTCAAGAACCGATATTGGTCTTTGCTTAATCACATATATCACAATATTGGTGTCAAGCATATACTTTTTGTTCATAATGATTCCCTTTTTTCGGCTATTAATCCCCCACGGCTGTCTTCCATAAAATCATCTGTAAATAGATCTAATGACTGGATCAGACCCGCCCATCTATTTTCTTTTGGGACAAGAATAACAATATCGCCTATACGATTAATATTCACTTCATCCGTTTTAAATCTAAAATCTTTAGGGAGACGTACTGCCTGACTTCCGCCATTTGAAAAAACCTTTCCAATTTCGACCATAAAATCACCTCCATTCGATTTTAGTATATATCTGTGTATATACATTTGCAAGGGGGTAATTTGCCGCATTCAAAAACCGCCCCGGAAGGGACGGTTCTTGTTTTTTTGATTAACGGATCGATTATACCTGTTTTTTCAATTCCTGCACTGCGTCTTCTTCGGCAATCGTGTGAAGCCCCGGATAAACGGCGCGCATCGTCGATAGCGGAATTTTGTCCGCCAGGATCGCGCTTGACACGCCTGTCTGAATATACAATGCGCGGTACATGAAGCCGATCCAATGCGCAGCGGCGTTGTCGAAGACCTGATCATCTTCTTTTGCTTCTGTCCACGGTAAGTTCGTTAGCTCCGGTCGGATAAAATCCAGGTTTTCTTCCGGAGTGTGCATCTGGTAGCGCGAATACTGCGTATCCCATTGCCGTTTGCAGAAGTCAGAGTGAAGATAAGCGGGAACAAACGCTACGAATGTATCGTATATATAATGATTGGCAACATATTCGAAAATGTTGCCCTGCACATTGCAGATTGCATATTCTACGCTCGTCATTCTTTTTTCTCCTCTTCTATGATTTCGGAAAGAAATTTGCCAGAACGATTATATCTTGCCGCCATCTCATTCACAACGTTTTGGCCTTCCTTCCTTTTTTCATCTGAAAACCGCAAGGCGTTTTCCGCCTCTTTTCCGCGGATCGCGCGTTCGGTTAATATTGTGATCTGTTGGCATGCGAAGGGCGTTTTTGCTACGGCCTGTTCCCCGTAATCAACGCTGTCCAGACATTGTATCAGCGCAATATCGGTTAACCCGTTTTCTTCAAAACGCCGAATCGCTTCATTCATGCGATCATCGGCAATTGGACCTACTACAAGGTCCGCCTGTTCCAATCGTTTCTTTGCCTGTTTCGCCAAAATTGATTTTGCAAATTCTTTCGATTGTTTCCTACAGGCCAGCACTGTCCATAACCAGTCTTTTCCGGTCAAATACAATCGTCGGGCAGTTGGTATTTTTGTCAGATCAATTTTAAGCTCATAGAAAACCGGATTTCGATCTGAAACCACAAGCCCTTTGACTTGATTCGGATTTGTCCCCATGTAAAATCCGCGGCCAAAATCACAATTTTCACGACTGCAAGGACGAATTTCACCCTTCAGTCCGCCACGTGAACCGTGTAAAAGATAGATTTCCTGTTTGTGGCAGATATCCATTGACACTGTTTCCTCCTTCTCGAATTATAACATGTTTGACGGCATGCCGCTCACTTTTCTTCTGATTTGGCCGGAAGCCGGAAGTGTGTATTTGCAGAATTCTCTGCAGTCACAAAACAGGCAGTCCTTTTCTTCCAATGAATCAGAGGGTATTCCATCCTTCATCATCTGAAGGTACGGCTGCATCTGTTTATCCAGATCGTCCGGGGTTCTGCACCAGATATCACTCGCGGTAATAATGTTGTCCGTATCCCCAAAGAAACTCTGATCTTAATCAAACCAGTTTGGCCCGTACGACTTCTTTTCCAAGAAGTAATAGCTGGATTTGAGGTTTTTGTATCCCAACTCTCTGAGATACAAAATGCCGGCATTCAGCTGCATATAGCGATCAAAGGAGGACTTTTTCGGCGTCTGCGACCATGCTTTGTTCTGCCTGGTTTTGTACCAGACTGCTTCCGCCTGATCTCCGCAGGCAAAGACGACATTGGGATGGATAAACTTTGTTTCGTCTCCGATCACGATATCTTTCCCTGCCGGAAAAGAAGGCTTTCGCACTTCTTCCTTCAGGTAGCGCATGATGCGCTGGTGATCATGCAGCAGAATTTCCTGCTGCTGATATACCTGGTACTCACATTCCGGATAACGGGTAATCATATAATTCATGACAGCCTTCCGGTCCGCGTGTTTCCCAGTCAGCCCGTAGATCAGCGCATATTTTATCGTGCTCTTCACAATCATGACGCGATAATACTGGCTGCCTTTTTCCGTATTACCATCGCTTCTGTATAGAGCCGTTTTCTATGGCAGAGGTCTGCCATATTGAGCGACGAAATACTTCCGCCGTGCGCCTTCGGGGTATAAGATTTGTACTCCTGAAGAATTGTTTTTACGTCCATTTTTCTCCTCTCTGCCTATATTCAGGCAATAAAATAAGATCCGTTATTCGATTGAACTCCGGACCATCAATAGTTATATAGTATGTGGTTGTTTTTTGTATCTGTAATTTGCCGCATACAAAAACCGCCCCGAAGGGGACGGTTTTGTGTTTTTGTATTATAAAAAATATGGCGAGAAAGCCCACGGTTTTAACCGTAGGATGAATCGCTTTAAAAAATATAAGCTTCATTTTGCCAGTTCCTTAAAAGTGCGATCATATTTCTTACATAAGCGGTCAACACAATTATTTACCTCATTCCGACTAATATATCCGTCTGGCGAAGCAATATTTTCAATCATTTTTGCCGCTAATGCGTAATCTTTTTTTGACATTTTTTGCATAGTCATAACAGTCTGCTTCATTGTCGGGATCATCTTTTTTCCTCCTTTTTCACCGCGGCATATATTGTTTTGCCTGTCTGTAGAAAATACCAGTTGCCGTACTTAGATCCAGCCGTGAATTTTCTCTACTCGCAATTGGTATCCCAAGGACCGCAATACCGATGCAATGGTATTGTAGGCGATTTTGTCTACATTTTTTTGGTTTCTTATTTCTTGTATTGCGGATGGCGATACAGAGGCTTTTTTTGCGAGGGCTCTTACAGAAAGATGCTTTTCTTCCATTTTTTCAATTATAAATTCAGAAAGAAGAAAATCTTCATATTCTTTTTCAAATATATTTTTCTGTTCGGGATTATTTGTGATAAATTGGTCAAATGTTGTCATTCTTTTCCCTTTACGAAAGTTTCTATTCTTTTTCCGGCTGTTTTCCGAATTTAATGCACATATCAGCATATTTATCCACATTATTTTTAAAATTCTGCTTTAATTCTTGAATATTCTGTCCATGGAAGGAAATAGAATCATTTATGCCAATAACCGTTCCAACAAACAACTCATCGTCTTCATCGTATTCAATCATTGCGCGATATCCGTTATATTCCATAATATTTTTCATTATTTTACCCTTTTTATTAGGACGGAAGGCCCGCCGATCACGATCAGTTCAGCGGGCATACCTTTTCCAAACTGTTTTCGGTATTCCTTCGCAACTTCTTTCAAATAGAGGTCAATATTGTCTTTTGTAAATTCAACTCTGCTTTCAGATGACATTTCGCACTTCGCTTTCTACGATGTTAAACCGCATAAACTCCGGGATCGCTGTTTTTTCCGACTCTTTCAGCGCGACGTCGTTTCTGCCCGCAACTGAAACAGCCCGGAGGCTGGCCGGATAAATCGGCTTTTCCAGCCTGCACCGCCTGATGTCATCGTATTCGCTGTCAAGCGGCACGTCATTTTCCCGACTGAATTAGTCAAGCATGGCAAGAAGATAAAGACTTTCAGGATACCATTTCCGTTCATAGTAGGTTCGGATGTCATGGCTCTCCAGCGTTTCGATAAGGAAGTCAATATCACCCAGCTCCTTGACCCTATGGCAGACAGTACTTTTGAAGTTTTCAAAACTGCTGCGTTTGAGGAAGCAGGGAGCGAGCAATTCCTCCATGGAAACATTCAGCGCACGGGCAATCTTATAGATTGTTTCGGCGCTGCATTTTTCCAGTTGTGCTTTGCCGCTGCAAATATCGTTTACTGTCGCATAGGGAAGCTCGCTCGCCTTGGCAAGCCGGTAAATAGACATTTTTTTATCTTTTAATTTCTCTTGGATGGTCATCGTTCTTCACCTGCCTTTATCTATATTATATCGGTCAACCGATATAGCGTCAATACTGGTCTAATAAATTCCATCGCCGTATGCAGGTCAGAAACCAATGATCAATGACCACACATCCGTCTCGCAGTGGCCGTATCTCGCCCTCTGGACGGCATATTTGATTCCTCTTTTTCTCCGTCCGATGGCTAATATCGGATGAAATCCTCTCCAGATTTTTCCTCAAAGAAGGAACCTGATTTGGATTGAGGCAAAAAAATGCACATGAAATTGCGGAAAGCAATGTTTGATGTTAAAATAATAAAACAAGGAGGGGCATTCCAATGGAAAAAACAGCAAATCAGCTTGGAAGGGTTTTGTATGATACAAGCCGGAATCCAGCGCTGGATATGGCGGTTAAGAAAATCCTCTCACAAAGACCGATCCTGGCGTTTATCCTGAAAAACGCGGTATCCGACTTTGAAAATTTTTCCATGGATGAAATCCAGGGGATGATCGATACGCCGCATATCTCATCCATTGCGGTAGATCCCGGAAGCACCAACGATATGATCACCGGGGAACCAAAGGATTACGGGGAAACCGGAGAAGGTCTTACTGTATACGATATCCGGTTCGATGCAGCCATACCTGGAACAGAGGAAGGTGTGACGTACGACGTCATGATCGATGTCGAAGCGCAGGCAAATGAGTACAAACTATACGATATGGAGACACGCGGCATTGCCTACTGCTGTCGGATGATTTCGGAACAGATGGGCAGGGAGGCGAGGAACAGCCATTACGAAAAGCTTCGAAAGGTATACTCCATTTGGATCTGTATGAATTGTTCACAGAATGACGCAAATACGATTTCTGAATACCAGATACAAAAGGTGCGGCAAGTCGGAAACTATACAAAGAACCCGAGAACTGACCTGCTCCGCGTAGTAATGATCCGTCTTCCAAAAGACGACGGACAGGAGAAAACACAGAACCAGGCAACAAAAATTACAGAAATGCTATCCACGCTTTTGTCGAAGAAAATCAGTCCGGAAGACAAAATACAGAATCTGGAAGAAAATTATGACATACCAGCCACAGAGGCAATCCGTAAGGAGGTGAACAGTATGTGTAACTATAGTAACTATATTTTGAATGAGGGAATCATTCTTGGCGCAATTGACACAATGAGAGACTACGGTATTTCTGAAGAAAAGATCCTGCAGCAGATCATGAAGAAATATCAGATCTCAGAAGATGACGCAAAACGTCTGATGGACGAAGAAAAAGAGCTTGTCTGATTTGCAAAAGCATTCCCCCAAAGGTTGCCACACTATTTTCTTAGTGCGGCAGCTCTTTCCAATTTGTCTGGCCGGCATGCGGAGTAAAATCTAGTGAACACAATTGCATTTTTCCTTCCGCTTATGTCTTGTTTCGAACCTGCATATTGGTAAAATCAATCATATCGTGTTCTCCATCTTCAGATAATTCCGTCTCAGAATATAACGTTTCTTGCACCATTTTTGTTCACATCTTATATGTCAAAGTAAACATTTCTCTAACCAAAACTCATTAAAGGAAGGTAATTATGAAAAAGAAATTTTTTAAACTTATCCCGACAGTTCTAACGGCCACCATGATAATTTCCGCAGCATTACCTGCCTATGCGGATACAAAGCCCGCCGCTTCTGCATTTTCTGATGTCGGATCGAGTGCGTGGTACCACGACGCGGTATACTGGGCAGCGGACAAAGGCATCACAGCCGGAACGACCAAAACAACCTTCAGCCCGATGAAGTCCTGTACCAGAGGAGAGATTGTCACGTTCCTGTGGAGATACGAGGGATCTCCGAAAACATCCCTTGCCGGAAATCCGTTTAAGGACGTCACGGATCAGTATTATGCCGAGGCTGTGATGTGGGCGAAAAACAACAAGATTACGGCAGGAACCTCCGAAAATACTTTCAGCGGGGAACGAACTATCGACCGGAAAGAGGCCATCACTCTTCTGTGGAGACTCGAGGGCAGCAAAGAGCCGACAAAGGATGCAGGTTTCAGCGATATCCCTTCCGGAAAGTATTATTCCAAGGCGGTCGCATGGGCTGCGGAGAACAACATCACCAACGGTGTCGGAAACAACCAGTTCGGCCCGGACAATCCCTGCACCAGAGCACAGATTGTAAAGTTTATCTCGAATACAGACAGCGTTCAGGCGGATGATGGTAAGAAGGACGATACGACGAAGCCGGACGATACAAAGAAGCCGGATGATACAAAGAAACCGGACGACGGCAAGACAACGGACGACACGAAGAATACGGACGACACAAAGACTCCGGACGGCACAAAGAAGCCGGATGACGGTAAGGTGACGAATGACACCAAGAATCCAGATACTGGAAGCACCTCTGAAGATACCAAGCAGACGGATACCGGCACAACTCCTACTCATGAGCACAAGTGGGAGCCGATTACGAAAACGGTGCATCATGAGGCGGTAACACATGAGGAACCGGTATACGAGGAGAAATGGGTAGAGGATAAGCCGGCATGGGAAGAGACAGTTGTTGAGAAAAATTCATATTACAAATGCAATAATTGCGGATATACCAGCACAGACGAAGAAGCCATGGGAAACCACATACTTGATAAACATATGAATGATAAGCGCAGCAGTTATAGCTTTATCCCTGAACAGGATCAGACCATTTACCATGATGCTGAAGGTCATTACGAAAAAGTACAGAACGGGACCAAAACCGTTGTAAACAAACCTGCATACGATGAGGTCGTAACGACCGGATACAAATGCTCCATCTGCGGCGCAACAAAGTAATCTTTATAAATAACATCCCCTCTATAAGATAAAAGGGCGTGTGAAAAAACGAAAAGTTATTTCACACGCCCTTTTTATTTTAGGGAAAGCGTGGCCATTTCAGTTGAAATTGAGCATAATCCCCCTTACCCCATAAGATAGCGGCTTTGGTATCTTATGCGGCTTTCTTGGATTTCATCTGTTTGTTGTGATATTTATAGAGATTGTGCCCGATAGAAACGAGAAATACTTCGAGCCGTACCGAATTTATACCTCTTCGCACTATCCGTTTGTACCAGCGATCATTCTTCATGATCCCAAAGGTACCTTCTGCCTGTATGGATCGATTCATTCTCAAGAGCGCTCCGTGGATGCTTTCCAGGTTGTCTATCACTTCCTGATGCATGGCAGTAAGCTCATGGTTGATTCTCACAGTCCGGTTCTGATCGCCCTTTTTGCATCTTTCTGCATAAGGACATCCAGAGCAATCCTCGCATCGATATATTTCCTCCTGCCGGCCATAGTTGTTCCCCCTTACATGGCGGCGGTACTCAAGATGAAAGGCCTTTCCGTTAGGACATCTCATGACCCCGTCTGCCCCGATCGGGAAGTTAACGGCCCGAAACGGATTCTCATGGTATTTCCGATCAGTTGTTTTCTTCTTGAACATGGTGAACTTCATGTATTTTTCCATACCGTTTTGTTCACAAAAGATGTAGTTGTTGTAAGAACCGTATCCGGCATCTGCGACCGGGTACTTCGGATAAAAGCCGTAGATATCCCGGAACTTATTCATAAGCGGAATAAAGCAGTCCATATCTGACCGGTACTGGTTCACATCGATCACAGCGATATATTCGTCAGCAACACCAACCTGAACATTATATGCGGGAAGCAGTTGATCATTCCCCATGTAGTCGGTTTTGATCCGCATGAAAGTGGCAGAATGGTCTGTTTTTGAGTAGCTGTTACGTCCTTCTCCACAGATACGGATCTTTTCAACGTATTCCTCCAGCTTTTGTGCATACTCCATTAGCTTCTCATAATGGCGCTGCTGGACTGTCTTATGATGGCCCCTGCCGTGTTTGAACTGAGTTTCATCAAGCTGCCAGACTTCCACATATTTTTCTGCGGCTTCCCGGATATACTCTGGCGCATACTCGGTATTGATGCAGAGTTTCATGCCCGTATAAGCCAGTTCCTCATTGATTTCCTGGAAGAGTGCCGTGATCTTGTCAAACAGGCGGTATCTTGATTTTTCCGGTGCTTTCTTCCATACCCACGTATACTTGTTTGCATTGGCTTCGAACTTGGAACCGTCGATGTACAGATGCTGAAGATCCACATGTTCTGTTTCGAAGATTTTATGATTGATGTCATTGAATATTTCTTCGATGGAATCTCCAAGTACTTCATTGATGAAGTAGCCAAAGGTACGATAGGAAGGTCTCTCGTGCTCCATAAGATACATGAACCGGAGATTAACCCTGCACTGGTCCTCCAGTTCCCGTAAGGAAATGTAGTCATTCGTCATAAATCCGAACAGTACTGTTTTCAGCATGCTGACCGGGTTATATCTGAGTCTTCCAGTATAGTGCTTCTGGATGTTTTTCAGATATTTCTCCAGATCGATTC
>NZ_JBQHWP010000038.1:0-10966 GCF_052063915.1 Bilifractor sp. HCP3S3_D3 | reverse complement strand
CAGTAGGGCGGAGTACCCTCTGCCCTACTGATCTCCCAGGCTGTCCGTTTAATATGGCCCGAACCGTCCGGAAAATGCGGCCCTGCTGTCCGCAGAAAGTGGCTGTTTGCAAACTACAGATACCGGTTCCTCGATGCATTCATTGTAAAGAATAGCGAAGCTCTTTCAGAACTGTTCACAGAAAAAAAGAGATCATTGAAAGTACAATATTAAACAAGACCAACTGACTTGTTTGTGAAAGTTATCTAAGGCAGATAGCCAATCAGAAATGATGAGCTACCCGCTTTGTTCCCAATGGGTGCTAAGCAAAGAAAGACGGATACACTGGGACTTTTATGATCTTGCCATAGCGCATCAGTCTATGCATGTCAACTGTTGAAACCGCCGTGTACCGAACGGTACACACGATGGTATCAGAGGACGGCGGCTAATCACCGCCTCCTACTCGGCGCGTACAACGAAATATACACGAAGCTCTTGTTATCGTTAACAAGGGCACATAGCCGCCTTCCCGGGCAGGAAGGTCATACTTGGCTATTGACATTAGGTCGGACAACCGATTTAATCTTCTTAAAGGAGTGATCATCATGTCAATAAAAAGGCTGTTAAACGAAAAAAATATGTCAATGTACCGTCTGGCAAAAATCAGCGGTGTCCCGAAAACCACCGTGATCGATATATGCACAGGAAAAAGCAATATTGCGGGATGTAATGCGGGAACGGTTTACCGTATCGCAAAGGCACTTGGCTGCAGGATGGAGGATTTGATGGACACATGCAGGTATGACGAGCAAACAGGATTACCGAAAGACCAATCTTATCTTGAAAAAGGGCTGCCGCCTTATCTTGAAAAGTCTCTGTGTGCCATGAAACACAGTTGGCAGATCATCGACAATGGCGGAAAAGACATGTTGTGGGATGCAAAATGGTGTGAATTAAATGCGGACATCAATGCCGCTGAAAACGATTGTTGCATATCGAAACAACAGGCGGATTATTTGCGGTACAATTATTTGAGGGTGGACAACACGATATAATTGACTGAATATTGAGCTTGATACTGTATTTGTTGCAGATACTGATGGCGAAACAGTCAATATTCCTGTTGATGCTGCAATTATGCCCTTATCTGCAAATGCAGGCGACATTCCGCTTTTGATTGAAGCCAAATCAGCCGGAGATTTCAGTGAACTACTCGACCATTCAATGACCGATTAGTTCACTGTGTATGCAGATTCGGTTACCGATTTTAAAATGTCAGGCTACAAAAGGTAGCACTTTTTAAAGGAGGTAGTTGATTATGAATCATTACGAAGAAGGCATTAATGCAATGTGGGAAGAGGTGGAAGGTAAAAAGCCTGAATCAATTCACCAATCATCAAACGAAGAACGATGGAAAGAATTTGTGGAGAAATACAGTCATAGCGGATGTCTTGTCCAGTCAGAGTTCGGTATTATTGATACCGCAGATGAGGCGATGAAAGATGTAGCGGGTGGGGAAAACTTATCGTATGAGGAATACCTACAGGTACTTTATAATTCCAGAAACATCATAAGACATTGCTTTGAATATTGCTATTACAGCAATGCTTGGTGTAACTTCAAAGGTCAGATTAGCAGATTTAATAAAAAGAAAGGCAAGGTCCTATTCCATTGCATTTATGTATCTGGCGGACTTATGGATGGTGATTGCTACGAAGGTAAGGAAGACCATGTCTGGATGGATATTGAGCCTTTTGAAGAATATCAAGTGGGAGATTGCTTATCCTTTGGGGGCGAAATATATCGTTATCTGAAAACCAAAAATGGTAAGCAGATATCATTTGGAATAAGAGAACCGTATGATATTAAAAAGATTGAATCTTATGAGTTGCCTAGTGATGACGATATGCTTATGCAGGCTGTAGATCAAATAATATGTGAAGTCTGCATGTTTAATGAACACTGTTACATGGGTATGTGTATAGCTAATGAGGAATGGCGAGAAGGAATGCGAAAAACTCTATTTGATGCTGCAAAAGGAAACAAATAATTGTTCTTTATGATTACAGGGACAGACAGCAATCGATGTTGTCTGTCTTTTTGAATGGAATATTACTGCAACTTTGACGATTACAAAACGTTTCCAGTGGAAAGGGTGTCAATTGCTCCGAAAAAAGTTGCGATTGGGGTTGCGATTAGGCAATTAAACGCAAGCAAAAAAGAAGGAACAGGGAGGGTACGCGCAAGGGCATATTGTTGATGCAAATACGGCATTGCCATATAATAAAAAACAGGAGGAGGAAAGACAAATGTATCAGACGGAAAATAAGAAAAACAAACAGATAGAAATCCAACTCCTGAACAAAGATTCCCTTGTCGCGACCGGACTGCTGGACCCCGAAACGGAGGCAATCCAGATCATCAAAGTCAGCGGAAAGCTGCCCTTGGGATTACGGTCGCCTGCCTCCTGGATTGAGAATCGAAAGGCTTCGAAACATAACCAGCACCTGCGGGGCCTGATGCAGCGGTGCGGATGTGATACACTGTCCGGATTCATTGATTTCACGCATGCGGCATCAGTAAATGATAAATTCTGGGTGAAGAAGGCCGGCGACGACGCAAGTTGGGATGACGTTTCGCTGTACAGGAACGAGTTCAACGAAACGATTTCGAGACTGGCTTTTTTCGGTCTCAGCACCTCGGACATCGACCTTTCGTCCGCATCCCCGGAACTGGTGATGGACGGATCCTTCCCGAAATGTGTGAAAAAAGAAAAAGACGGAATATACCTTTATAAACGCGGTCACAACCATGCGGGAAATGGGGGCCTGGAACCTTATGGGGAGGTCATGACGAGCGAAAATGCCGTTCATTATGACATGGTGAGGCTGCACCGGATCCCGACAAGCCGGTGCCGCCTGTTTACGAATGAAAAATACGGCTACGTGCCCATGTCTGCCGCCGCACCGGGAAAAAAATCAGTCGCGGATATCCTGGACTACATGACACGGTTTCTGGACGATTCAGAAGAACGCTTCCGTGAAATGGTGGTCTGCGATGCCGTCACGTTTAACCAGGACAGACATTTCGGGAATTTCGGGGTGCTTATTGACAATGACACCGTAACACCGCTCCGGATGGCCCCGGTATTCGATTTCAACCTGGCATTTCTCCCCTATGTTGTTGATTCGGAATTTGAGCATATCGGCGACAAACTTCTCGAATACGGTCCGAAAATCGGGGAGGATTTCACGCGTATCGGACAGAAGATGTTAACCGACAGGATTGCGGACAAGCTGAAGGACTTGAAAGACTTTTCCTTCTGCTTTGAAGGCGACGACAGGTTCACAAAAGAGCGAATCGGCCGGATAAAATCACTGATCAACCGTCAGATTGCTGCCGTATTGTCAAAGGAAGTGCTGTATACAAAAGACGTCTTCGTGCCGGCGCTGCACCTGGAAAAACAAAAAAGAGCAGAAGAAGCACACAAAAGGTTGGAGGAAGCCTATCCGGAGCTGGAAGGTCTGGCGGACAGGGATGGTTTCCTGATCAGTGTATCCGAAGATGAGGAAACACAGTTCATTTGTATCGAACCGGAAAATTCGGACCATCCATCCTTGTACATTGACTTTCTACATTGACTTTCTGACGAACAAAATTGAGGCGGAAGTTGGCGCAAAGCAAATACCGATTGACAAGCTGCCGGAGGGATACCGGCCTTTTATCGAAGCCGCGGAGAAATATCTGATCACTCCAGAAGAAATATCATTCAAGACACTCGCTAACATGGATCAGGTGATTCGCAACTTTAAGCACGGTCAGGTATCAAAGCCGGTAGACCTTTCTGATTTTTGAGGCGTAAAAAATTTCTTCTCGCAAAAAAATAATATAACGACAAAAAATTGTGTAGCGATTTGGGTCGCTTCCTTATGTACGAGAATGGGGCCAACCAAATCCCTTTCTAAATCCGTGCCGTTTCTCCGTGTTCTTGTCGTAATGCGTTGCTTATAAATCACATAGATGTTATCATGTGATTTATAAAACACGATCAATGTTGAACGCGGAGGATAACATCATGGCATTGGAAGGACATAGAGGAGCAGTTCTGCTGCCGCAGCAGGAAAAGATATTGGAACAGGTAGGGTATCAGATCCGTATGGTACGACAGAGAAGGAAAATATCGGTCAACCTTGTCGCGGAACGCGCCGGAATCAGCCGACGATCTGTATGGGCGGTCGAAAGAGGAAATTCCTCGGTTTCCATAGGGATTTATCTCAAAGTCCTGCATGCGGTCGGTTTTGACAAGGATCTTCTTAAGATCTGCGCGGATGACCCGTTGGGTAGACTTTTGCAGGATGAAAGAGATAACAAATATGCAAGGGAAGAGGACGAGCGACGATGAAGGTTGATATGATCGCCGGATGGTTGGAGCCGGAAGAGAAAATCGGGGAACTTGATATACAACAGGTACGCGGACGCGAAGTAGTCACGGTTCGTTTTGATCCGGACTGGCTTATATCTCACAGGACATTAATGCTTGATCCGGATCTTGCACAGTTTCGAGAAAGACAATATCCGCCGTCCGACAGGCTCTTATTCGGCTTCCTTTCCGATGCAGCCCCTGACAGATGGGGACGAAAATTGATCGAGCGGTCAGAACGGGTGAGGGCTGACGCTGAGAAAAGGCCGGTCCATACTCTTAACGAATCTGATTATCTGCTTGGCGTTTCAGATGAACTGAGATACGGAGGAATTCGATTTTTGAATCAGTCTACCGGGGAATATCTCTCTTCAGATGGGGCAAAAGTTCCGCCTATGACAGATATCCGCATGCTGGAGGCTGCTGTCAGAGGCTACGAAATATCCGATCACGATGAAGAATTCCTTCGACTGCTTGTCGACCTAGGATCCTCCCTTGGCGGTGCAAGGCCAAAGGCGAATGTTGTGGATGCAGACAACCAATTATGGATCGCAAAATTCCCCTCTCGCAAGGATGATTACGATGTTGGCGCATGGGAAATGGTGGAACACGGTCTCGCGAAAAAGTGCGGACTTGGTGTCCCGGACGCCATGCTGATGAAACTTTCCGACCATGGATCAACCTTTCTTACGCGGCGGTTTGACCGGAAAAATGGAAAGCGGTTACATTTGATGTCGTTTATGACGGCACTTTCGCAGACGGATGGTCATGCAGACGGAATAGGATATATCGATCTCGCAGGACAGCTGGAAGAAATGTCCGCTTGCCCAGACAAAGATTTGCACGAACTTTGGAAAAGGATGGCATTCAATGTCTTAACATCGAACTGCGATGATCATCTCCGAAATCACGGACTAATTTTGAGAGAAGATGGTTGGCATTTGTCCCCGGCGTACGATCTGAACCCGACGACAGAGAAAAACAGCCTGTCACTGAACATCGTTGGCAACGACTGCCGGAAAAACATAAAAAACGCGATCGAGATTTCGGAGCTGTTCCGTATCCCGGAAGGAGAAGCAAGAAACATCACTGAAGACATGAAGAATACAATCAGAACACATTGGCGCAGTCTGGCTGCAAAATACCATATACCAGAGAGAGAAATGCGGGATATGCAAAGCGCCTTCGCCGAATGCGAGCGTGACCTTGAACGGAAAAATGGCAGGATTTCTGTTACAGACGCTTTGAATCAGGCGCAGCGGTCATCTCAAGCCCGGAAAAGCCAAAAAGAAAAGAAGCCCAAAAGAAAAAAAGATGATCTGGAAAGATAAGGTAAAAGCGAACGACCCCGGATGAACAAGGCACGGCCGAGGTTTTACGCGGCAAAATGATAATATCACAATGTTGAAATGTCATTCATCTAGCACCTCGTTCCCAACACCTTCTCCCCAGTCTAATTCGGTATCCTGCTCGATTTGGTCAGAATTCGCCATGGCCAGTATTTCTGTATACGGCTTGTGATAGAATTCAGCAATCATGTCTTTTGCTGTTTTCCTTCGTGATTTTTTGCTGATTGTGGTATTCATGCACTTACCCTCCTTAGTCTGAAGCCTCCCCGAAGGGAGGCTCTGTTTTGAGCGTTACTTCGTTTTGATTATATAACCGGCTTGCATGGCTTTTGTTAAAAAGTCATCTTCGTCCCTAATACCGTACTCAGAAGCTTCTTTCACAGCTACATCAAGTGGCAGATAGCCAGCGGCGGTATGACGGTATATGGTCAGCAATGTTCCTTTGGATTGCCCTATCTTTACACCTTCGATTATTCCAATTTCCTTACCTCTGTTTTCCAAGCGTTCAGCAACATCACACATATTGTGCACCTCCTCAAAATTCTTATCATACCGAATTTCCTGATATCTGGGGTCTTGCACCGCTATGGATTGACCGGTACATCGATTCCAGGGCTGAATTCTGCAGATCGCCCGGTTGAATAATTTGTTTTCCACTAAATACGAAGCCGTTCACGATATCCGCAAAGGCATCATTGTTGTCTTCAAGTATTTTTTCTGACAAGTCTTTTCCCTTGCCTATGTTTTCTCTTCTTTAATTTTAAGATAGCACGTTCGCATTCGTTCGGCAACAAAGCAGCCTCTCTGCTTTGCTGTCTTCAGTTCTTATCGTTAGCCAGGCAGTCCTGGACGATAGCAAGTCTTTCTTCCGGTGTTGTGCTTCTGGCTTTCCTCATGTAGCTACCTCCTCCGCTTGTGCATGATTTGATCTCTCCATGAGTAGTATATACCTTTATCCAGTTGCGTAACTGACTGGAACTCCGCAAATGATATTTTTTAACAATGTCTCGCTGGCTTGATTTTCCATCAAGATACTCTTGAACAACCTGAAGTTTTAACTCCTTAGAATAGGTTTTGTTATTGGATTGAACCATGAGGGCAGAGGGACCATCTGAAAGATATAGGTTGCGCCAATCCCGAATGCTGCTCCTATCAACACCTGTCAGTCGGGCTGCTTCAGTAACGCTGATCTCATCTGCCAGTACCCGCTCAATGATCTTTACCTTTTCGGCAGGCTCAATCTTACTTTTTCTGAACATAGAAATACCCCCAAGTAGGTTTTATATTTCGATGTCCTACTTGGGGGTAGCATATCAGTGCAGGTGAGAGTCAAATAGTTATACAATTGAGATCAACTCTTTCTATGATAGAGGTGTCCAAGCCATTATTTAAAAGAAAGAGGTGATCTCATGGCGAACTAGGCGAATAGCCTTGCGCATACCAAATGGCTGTGCAAGTACCATATCATGTTCACACCAAAGTATAGGCGAAAAATCATTTACAATCAATACAAGCAAGACCTTGCAGAGATACTTCATTAGATAATATGAAGTGACCTCACATTTGTAGCATCGTGGATTTACCTGTATACTGATGATTGACAAGATCAATGGTAACAGGGGTTACCGCATACAAAAGGAGGTCACCTAATGAATAGAATACTCAAAATCGCAATGGATGTCCATAGTACCAATTACAATTTATGTGCAATGGAACCTGTACTTGATGGAGAAGTCAGGATCTTCGCCAACATCAAGGTCACACCAGATTATAAAAATGTGCTCCAGTTCATCGAGAACCTGAAGAACAAGCTTGGACCGAACGATTCCTATTCTATTGAATGCGGCTACGAGGCCGGCTGCCTTGGTTACTCCTTATACCATCAGTTGACATCAGCTGGGGTCAAATGCGTCATTCTTGCTCCAACGACGATGCTGACGCAGCAGGGAAAGCGGATTAAGACGGACAAGCGTGACGCTGTTATGATAGCGCAGTGTCTCAGTTATGGCGGATACCATGCAGTCCATGTTCCCACTGATAAAGATGATTCCGTAAAGGAATATCTACGGATGCGCGACGACCATAAGCTGGCACTGAAGAAAAACAAGCAGCAGATCAATGCCTTCTGTCTCCGCCATGGGTATTTCTACCCGGACACGAAATGGACGATCAAGCATCTGAACTGGCTTAAGAAGCTCGATGTCCAAGGCCTTTTCCGGGAGACCTTGGATGAATATCTTGCCTCGTATGATGAGCAGACAGCCAAGATCGAACGGTTCGACAAGCGGATCGAGGAGCTGGCAGAAGATACAGATTACAAAGACAATGTCCGGAAGCTTGGCTGTCTGCTTGGAATCAAGACCCATACTGCACTGTCGCTGATCGTAGAAACAGGAGACTTCTCCCGTTTCAGGAAAGGCAGTACATATGCAGCTTTCCTTGGCCTTGCGCCCGGAGAATCCTCAAGCGGGGAGCACATCAACCGGACGGGGATCTCCAAGGCGGGGAATAGCCATCTGAGGTGTCTGTTGATTGAAGGTGCAAAAGGGATCTGCAAAGGGCAGATCGGTCACAAATCGAAGGCACTGCGATCCAGGCAGGCCGGAAACAGTGCAGAGGTGATAACACCATGTTCCGGACAAGAGACACGGTGAGTAGCAGCCTCGATTTCAACAAGGATTCCCGAGAAGTGCAGACCACGCCAAACTTTATTCTTCTTTACCTGCCGGTCATATCTGGGAAGATTCCTTCTTCCGCAAAAAGGGCACTCAAAAGCCTCCCCGAAGGAATGCTTTCTGTTATGATTTTTCCGCGTAAAGCTTCGGCCGAGTTTTGCTCGTCTGTAGGTAGTTCACCTTGACAATTTGCATAGAGCTAATTGATTCAAGCTGACACCTTCTTGCTTGGCTTCAACCGCCAAACGTTGGTGTAGGGATCTTGGAATTCGTATAACAAACTTCCCACTAAACGAGCTTTTTTTCATCGGCATTGGAATCGGTAATCCAAATTCCATTTTCGTTTCCAGATATCCTCGCATTGCTTCTGTAAGAGATGTATTAAGTTCATCAAGCGTGTCGCCGGTCGACTGGCAACCGTCAAGCTCGAGTATTTTTCCATAAAAATAGTGTCCTGTTTCATCGTTTTCTTCTTGAATTAGCCTCGTGTAAGGAAGCTGCATATATTCGTCGATATTCATGGTTTACCTCCTTGTTTGTTATTTTATTCGATACACGATAAGATATCTACCACATATACTTTCTCAACGGGGTGCTTTCTTTAATTGTGATGACATCACCTGTTGTCATATTAACATAATTTCTGTGGCTCCCCTTCTGTCTGGAACACGTATATTGGTAATGTTTCAGCACTTTCTCTGCTTCGTCCATGCGAATGCCATTGGGCTGGTTGTGCATTTTCTCAATCATTTTTAAAACTGTCGGCATATTTATATGTAGTACTGTATATAATACTATACCCCTTTCTTCTTTTTTTCAAACTTTTTCAAATCTATAAATACTCGTCTTCGGAAGCGGAACTTCCTTTCCTTCCTCTAGGGAAGTATTTAGCCACTTTCGTAAAGCGTATCCTGCGTTCCGAATAGTGCTCTCGATGGTATCTCCGGTTGCGACACACCCCGGCAATTCCGGATAACGGGCCATGTAGTTGTTTCCGTCTGGATCTTTCACCAGATCGAAACGATACGTAAGCTTCATGTACTCCTCGATCAATTCTTCTCTTTGTGCCATTTGTTTTCCTTTCTCATATTTCTTCCTTTTGCGGCGGACGGGTAAAGCCGCACATTTCATTATAGATACAATGCAGACATAGATCCTGATCCAGATGATCAGGATCTATGCCTTTTTCCATCATTTCGATATAAGGGTTCATATCCTTATCCAACTGTGTTGGCTCACTGAATTGACCTCCTCCCACGGTTAAAACCGTGGGATTCCGGGAGCGAACTCCGGGAACATCCTTGTCCAAGGGAAGGTTGCCTTAGATTTCCGGACATCACCTTCACTCTGTACAAGCAGCTTGGTTATATAAGCCACGCTACATTACCATCGACGGGAATGAAGTTTTGTGCCATTTCAAAGGAGATGCTGTGGCATTGGCGGATTTTCTGGAAGAGGTGTGCGGTTTTCCGGTCCATGTCGGGTTCTACGATCCGAAGGATGATGAAACCAACGACGAAGTGGATTTTTGCACCGGGAAATGGTGCGTATATGCAGATTAACCAAGAAGACGAAGAAAGAGAGGAAAAGAACATGGCAAAACTCCATATCACAGCACATCCATTTACGAAAATTAACGGCGACCTTGAGGTCCCGGACGATGTGATGAACGGCAGTGATGAAAAGCTCTACGATTACATTTCTGATCACTGGAAAGAAATTGAGTTTGGCGAAGCTGACCTGGATTTCCATGGATGCGACTACGAATTCGATTAAGAGCGCAATACGAAGACGGCAAAGCAGAGAGGCTGCTTTGTTGCTGAACGGATGCGAATGTGCTATCTTAAAATTAAAGAAGAGAAAACATAGGCAAGGGAAAAGACTTGTCAGAAAAAATACTGAAGACAACAATGATGCCTTTGCGGATATCGTGAACGGCTTCGTATTTGGTGGAAAACAAATTATTCAACCGGGCGATCTGCAAAATACAGCCCTGAAATCGATGTACCGGTCAATCCATAGCGGTGCAAGACCCCAGATATCAGGAAATTCGGTATGATAAGAATTTTGAGGAGGTGCACAATATGTGTGATGTTGCTGAACGCTTAGAAAACAGAGGTAAGGAAATTGGAATGGCTAAGGGACAATCTAAAGGAACATTGCTGACCATATACCGTCATACTGCCGCTGGCTATCTGCCACTTGATGTGGCTGTGAAAGAAGCTTCCGAGTACGGTATTAGGGACGAGGATGACTTTTTAACAAAAGCCATGCAAGCCGGTTATATAATCAAAACGAAGTAACTTCTGTCAGCGGTCACAAAAGACCCCAGATATCAGGAAATTCGGTATGATAAGAATTTTGAGGAGGTGCACAATATGTGTGATGTTGCTGAACGCCTCGAAAACAGAGGTAAGGAAATTGGGATGGCTAAGGGCAGGGAAATTGGAATAAAGATGGGGCAATCCAAAGGAACATTGCTGGCCATCTACCGTTATACCGCCGCTGGCTATTTGCCACTTGATGTGGCTGTGAAAGAA
>NZ_JBQHWP010000037.1:0-14236 GCF_052063915.1 Bilifractor sp. HCP3S3_D3 | reverse complement strand
TCCTATAGACGATAAATCTTGAAAGACTTAACTATATCCCTCCTATACGACTGTGGTGATGTTAAGAGAATCTAAAGAATCCCACGGCTTCAGCCGTGGGAGTATGTCAAAGCATTGCATAGCTGATCAATGTTGAGAAGTTCCAACTGCGCAGCAGCCTGCCCTTGTCCTTATATCCTCAGCTATAAGAGATACTTCAACGTAAAAAAGAGCACAGAGAAATCTCTCCCTGCTCCCTTTGTAATCCGGCTGATGGCCTGCTGCGAAATACTCGCAACCTCTGCCACGTCCGTTTACATTATACGCTCTACCGACAGTAAACCGACATTTATACCGATATAAGATTGTCGGTATAAAAACGAAAAGCGTCATTTTCCGGCAATCAGCCGATCACCTTCCATTTTCCATCTCTTTTAGAACCGTTCCGTACCAGTTTTCCCTTTTTCTGAAGACTTGCCATAAGAAAGGATTTCCAAACGGTTGGTCTGCGAGATGGTGTCCCTTTTCCGCATAATATATTTTCAGTTCCCGTGATCGCCCGCAAGTCCGAGCTCTTCCGCATGATCCTTCATACCGCGAATGCAAATCTCCGCCACTTCCCGGACATCCATCCCAAGCATCTCACAGCCGCAAAGGATCAGAGCGCGGTCGCATTTGGCCGCAAAACTCTTGCTCTTGAACTTCTTCATGAAGCCTTTAATATCCATGTCGATGATCCCGTTTGGCCGCATCCGTGCCGCTGCCTGAATAATGCCGCTGAGCTCATCCACGGTAAAAAGGCTCTTCTCCATGTCGGTCTCCGGCTTCACATCCGTGCAGATGCTGTACCCGTGGCTCATGATTGCTCTCACATCCTCTTCCGGAACTCCCTCGCCGAGAAGCTCCTTTTCCGTATGCTGCAGATGCTCTTCCGGAAATTTCTCATAATCATAGTCATGGAGATACCCGACCGCCTCCCAGTGCTCCCTGTCCGCCCCGAAATGCTCTGCCATCGCACCCATGCACGCCGCCACGTTCGCCGCATGCAGCTTCAGATGCTCCTCCGAAACCATTGTATTATTGATCCGCTTTGCCTCATCAATTGTCAGTTTTTCCATGTCTGCCGCTCCTTTAATGTCAAATGTACCACCATTATGCGTTTTTCAATTTTTTATGTCAACGTCATCTCTTTACCTCTGAGGTTCTTTCATCAAGCTCTCTGCAGCCAATATTTTTTCATTTCCCGATCCACAACCACTCTGCCGACGATATCTTTTCATTTCCCGATCCAAAACCCCTCTGCCAGCGATATCTTTTCATCTCCCGATCCATAAGCCCTCTGCCGGCAGTATTCTTTCATTTCTCGATTCTGGATGATGCCGCAGCATAAAACGCCGGATACGTTTCCTTCAAATACCGCGCATTTCCGACCCAGTTCATCAGCATGAGACGAAGAACCTCTTCAAAATCCTGATTAAAGTGGTAGATATCCTCCTTTGACAGATCATCCCAGGTTCCACGAAGTCGGAATTCATCCATCAGGTGAAACACGCCCCACAGCATTTCCGTGAAGCATTCATGTTCGATGATCAGCGGGTTGGATGCGATCACCAGAATATTGGTCTGGTTCGCCGTTATGATCTGCCGCGCCTTTGTATACCCGGCCGCGTCAATGTGAACCGCCAGCTTTGATTCCTGTATTCTTTTCCGGATCTCCTCTTCCGTTCCGGGCAGATCTGCTCCCGACCTCACGATCTCGTGGATGAAAGCATCCGCGTTCGTCATCCCGAGAATCTCGTGCATCAGGTAAGCTCCCATACCTGTGAAAAACGAGCTTGTCAGCATTCTCGTTTTTTCCAGGCGGTCTTTTTTCTCCCGATCATTAATGATCTCCCCGACAGCCAGAGTCGCGATCGCTATCGTGACCGGCATAAACGCCAGGTCCTGAAGAATGTAGAACGCTGTCGTTCTCTCATCGTGGAAAATCGCGATCTGCAGCAGATAAATCGCCGCCGACACCGCAATCAAGATCATCACTACTTTCCGGGTTGTCTTTCTATCCATACACACCTCCGCCGTTAAATTGTTTACAGGTTGTAGTTCTGCCCATTCAGTATCCGCAGCGCCAGCAGATACGCCATCACGTGTATACTCTGCTGAAATTTACCCGCGCGGATCAGTTTCTCGATCTGCTCTTCTGTCAGGAGCTCAGGCTCCAGATCCTCTGTTTCATCCAGACTCTGCCCCGAGATCTTTCTGCAGTTTCGCGCAAGAAAGAGATAGGCGTAATTATCCGAAAGCGTTGCATCGGATGGGATAACAGAGAGAGGGGTCCAGTCTTCGGAGATATATCCGGTTTCCTCCCGCAGTTCTCTTACTGCGCATTGCATAGCGCTTTCACGAACATCCGCTGCCGTTGCTGACCCCAAAAAAGCCGGCTCGATACCTCCCGCCGGGAACTCCGTCGTCACCTCACCAATCCCGTGCCGGAACTGGCGCACACACAAAAATCTTCCGTCTTCCGTTACCGGAACGATCACCGAATAATCTCTACGGCTGTACTGATAAAACGGCTCAAATTCCCTGCCATCCGGGTAACGGTATTTTACCTTTCGGAAATCAATCCACTCATCCTGCACAATATGTTCCACGGAAACCGGAGTCCAGATCAGGTCCTCATCTTTTTTCATATATTAAATCCTTTCGTGTGTTGCTGGCAGACATCCTCTGCCGTCTCATCCCGATGATACGTGAGCAAAATCATTACCCGGCAGATTGCACCGCTTTGTGATAAACTCCGGGTCTCATCCCGATTATACGTGAGTAAAATCATTACAGCAAGCAGCCCGCCGTGGTTTGTGCCCTCCTTTTCCGCAGGTTCCTCCAGAAAAACCATGCAGTCCATGGGTCAATCCAGGATAATTAATAATGGGATTGATGGTTATGAAAGGGGAAATGTCACAGACGGAAGTTCTTCACTGAAAAAGCCGAGAGAAAACATGACGTCTGATCCTTTTCACCCGGATCACCTGCCCGAATCGCTCAAGCATTACTCCCTCCCGTACATTTAGAATACAATCGCGCCATCCGCAAAATTGCGGAATTACGCGTTCCCGAATCTGCGAAACTGTGGAACTTTCGCTCGTTTTCGTTGTCACTATTGACTGCAAACACACCAGATGCTATCTTCATTCTTGTAAATATTACACAAATAATGCATAACGCAGGGAGGGTTTGCTATGCTTACAAAAAGAGAAAATTTGCTGGAAACAATTCACGGAGGTCACCCCGACAGATTTGTCAATCAGTTCGAGTTCCTCTCCATTATCATGAATGATCCGATCCGCGCCACCTATAAGGCACCGAAATACGGCGAGCTCAATGTCACAAATGAGTGGGGTGTCACCCGCTCCTGGCCGGAGGGAACGCCCGGACCATTCCCGGTTCACGATGACGCGCATCGCCTTCTGAAGGATATCACAGAGTGGAGGGACATCATTCACGCACCGTCACCGGTATTTCCGGAAGCAGCCTGGGAGCCTGCAATCGCCGCAGCCGAGGCTGTAGACCGCAAGGATAAATTCGTTTCGAACTTCCAGGCACCGGGTCTCTTCGAGAGTCTTCATTATTTCATGGGCATGGAGGATGCCATGATGAACTTCTATGAGGAGCCGGACGAGATGCACGACCTGATCAAATACCTCACCGAGTGGGAGCTTGACGCGGCAAGAGAGACCTGCGATCACCTTCATATCGATGCGGTATTCCACCATGACGACTGGGGAAGCCAGCGCTCCACCTTCTTCTCTCCGGCTATGTTTGAGGAATTTTTCGTGGATGCCTACAAACAGATCTACGGATATTACAAAGAAAGAGGCGTGCAGCTGATCGTACATCATTCCGATTCCTACGCCGCGACATTGATTCCCGATATGATTGACATGGGCATCGATATCTGGCAGGGTGTCATGACCGGAAACGACATTTGCAAGTGCATCGACACCTACGGCGGCAAGATCTCCTTCATGGGCGGCATCGACTCCGCGACCGTTGATCATCCCGGCTGGACCAGACAGGAAGTCCATGATCAGGTCAGAAGAGCATGCACGGAGTATGGCAAGCTGTACTATATTCCCTGTGCTTCTCAGGGCGGACCAATGAGCACCTTTGATGGCGTTTATCAGGCACTGACCGAGGAAATCGACAGCGCAAGCAAGGATATGTTCTGATACGGAATTTTTTGAGCAGAGAAGGGGGATTCTCTTATGGCAAAAAACACATCGTCCGCTCCGGATCATAAGCCGCTGAGCAGACAATTGAAGGTTTTTTACGGCGTCGGAGACTTCGGCTTTAATCTGATGTCCAGCATTGAAAGCTATTATTTTAACTTTTTCCTGACAAACCTTGCACAGTTCGCGCTTCCGGTCGTAACCATGATCACGACAGTAGCCAGTACGGTTGACGCGCTCCTGTCCTGGATCTACGGAGCCATCATCAACAGCTCAAAGCCAATGAAGTGGGGCCGCTACCGCTCCTGGCTCGTTGCGATTCCGTGGATCGTACCGTTCCTCTATGCGTTTCAGTTCGTCAAATTCGGGTCCGGCATCGGTTCCGCCGTCCTGATCATCGTGGCGGCAATCGCCAGCCATGTCTGCTGGAATTTTGCCTATGTGGCAAACGTATCCATGATCTCTGTCGCGGGCAAAACGCCGGAGGACCGTTCGCAGCTCGCCTCAACCAGAGCCGCCTGGTCCAATGCCTCCAAGGTTGTCTTTTCCTATGCTGCGCCGGTCGTTGCTTCCGCAGCCGCGGGCGTCATCGGAAAGGTCAATATGTACGGCGGCGCTGCCTTCTGCTTCGGTGTGTTGTTTGTTGTTCTTTACTTCGCGCATTTCAAGATGTTCGAAGGATACGAGAATACCGTCCAGACCTCACAGGCAGACGCAAAGGCTTCCGCGAAGGACAAGACCAGCGGAAAGGATCTGCTCCGCGCGCTTGCGCAGAACCCGCCCCTGATCGCTCTTCTGATCGCGGATCTCGCAAAGTTCATGTTCAACTTCATCTGCATGGGTTTTGCCAGCTACTACTTCCTGTATGTAGCCAACAACGCAAAGCTCACGCCGGTGTACATTCTGATCACTAATGTATTCTGCATTGTCGGCGCCTATCTGAGCAAAACGCTCAGCAACCGTTTTTCCACCAGGAACACTACCATCGGCGTAATGGCAATCCAGGCAGTAATTCTGATCCTGGCGTTCTTCGGTCACAATAATGTCATGATGGTCATTATCCTGATGTCCGTATCCCTGTTCGGCTATGGCATCACCTACGCCTGCACTCCGGCCCTTTACGGCGATACCATCGTGTACAGTGAGTGGAAGACCGGAAAGAACGCTGCGGGATGGATCAGTGGCCTGCAGAATGTGCCGCTGAAGGTCTCCATCATGACCCGTGGCATCATCATCAGTGCCTGCCTCGCGGCCGGAGCATTCAGCCCAAAAATTGACCCGGCAGACACAAGCAATCAGCTGAAGACCGCCATCAGTGCAGGATTCATGCTGATCCCGGCTATCGCACTGATCATTGCGGTTCTCTGCCTGACCTTCGGCTTCCGCCTGACAAAGGACAAGGTCGATCAGTATGCCGCGGAAATCGAGGCAAGGAAAAGAGCCTGACACGGGCACAATTTAAGACGCGGAAAAAGCCTGGCCCGGCCACAAATTAAGACGGGGAAAAAGCCTGACCCGGCCACAAATTAAGACGGGAAAAAAGCCTGGCCCGGCCACAATCGCAACATTATAAAAATATGCTATAAAATATGGAGCGCCCTTCGGGGCGCTTTTTTTCTGGTGATGTATGACAAGAACCTCGGATCTGGTATACTGAAGCCAGGCAAAAACTGCATCGGGCAGACACACAGTGGCGATACACACATAACCTGCGTCCCCACTCTCTGCAGGCATGGCCTTCCGCGCGTTATCCTGCAGATATGACCCCCTGCAGGCATTATCCATAAAAACGTAAGCTTGCGCACGCTATCCTGCAGAACGTAACCCTGCAGTTGTGAGCCCGCAGGCACAATATTTTGAAATATTTCCGGAACATATAAAATCATCGTATAGCATCCGAACGACAAGGATAATATAAAATCTATGAATAATCGAACCACCGGTCAAAGCACCGATCCAACACAAAAATCCGACTCCTCCTGTTCCGAAACCTCCCGGTTTCCGTCCGGCTTTCACCCGCCTCTGCAGGTCATTGCAGATGCTCTGACTCTGGCCGGCATAGATTATCTTATTTCAGATACAACGGATGATTTGCGGTTTTTCGGGATCCGTATTTTCAGCAGAGAAACCATTACTGACGACAGCAAACCCGTCTCCGCACACATGTCACCCCGGAGCCGAAACCAACAGTCTTCTACGACAAACGACACATCCGCTCCCGCACTAAAGTACGTGTATCTGTGCCCGGAATCTGAATTAGACGGTCTCCCCGACGATTTTCTCTCCGGCAGGGCTTTCCTGCTTCTGTGCCGGGATCCGCACGCCTCGTTCCGCCGCTCCATGCCTGGGAGGATTTACATACGCGACAATCACAGCCTTCCGGAGATTCTCTCCCTGGTGCAGGATCTCTTTGATCGTTTTCACGAATGGGATCTGAAGATTCAGGAGGCATTTCTGCTCCAGACGCCCCTTCAGGAAATCTTTGACCTGAGCCAGACGATCTTTCGAAACCCCATCTTCCTGCATGACCGTGACTTTATTATCCTTGCGGAGTGCAATTACCCGGAGCAGAAGATGAAACGCGGACGGGACAGAAGAACCGGTCTTCCCATGGTGCAGATGGATCTGATCAACGATTTCCGCACCGATCCCGTCTATATCGATGGACTCAAAGAGCGCCGTCCTGTATTGTATCCCTCCGAACAGACCGGATATCAGATTCTGTACCGGAACATCTGGCAGGGCGATATTTACCGGGGCAGGATTCTGGACCTTGAGGTTGACAGCAGAATTCTGCCCGGTGATTTTGCGGTTATTGATTATCTTGGAGAACTCCTGGAGCATTTTCTGTATTCCGGTGATCTCAGAAAATTCAGCATCTCGGACGATACATACGAACTCATGGTCCGTCTGTGTGAGAAGAAAGAGACAGACGAGCAGCAGGTTCTGAGCTATCTCCGCTATCAGAACTGGAACCGGAACGACCGGTATGTTGTCATGCGGATCGTAACGCAGCAGAGGGATTTCAACATCATTTCCTCCTATGCGGTCCTTAACCAGATCAACACCATCCTGGCAGCCGGGCGGGCGTTTTTTCATCAGGAGGGAATCACTCTTGTTGTGAACCTCTCATACGCGCACGAAAAAACCTCCGACGTCGTCAGCCGTCTCGCGGTGCCCATGCGGGACAGTCTTCTGAAAATCGGCGTCAGCTCCGAGCTCCGTGATTTTTTCCGGCTGGGCATTCTCTTCGACCAGGCCAATATTGCCCTGAACTTCGGGCTCTCCGGCAGCAGCATGATCTGGTACTACTATTTTGATCAGTACATGCTCGATTATATGATCCGCTGCTCCACCGAAGACATGCCGGCGGAGCTTCTCTGCTCCGACGCCCTTCAAAAGCTTCTGGAGTATGATCAGAAAAACCACACTGCGCTTGCGCATACCCTGGAAGCATATCTGCTTCATGACCGGAATGTCCTGCAGACCTCGAAGGAGCTGTACATTCACCGGAGCACCCTCTCCTACCGGCTGGAGAAAATCCACCGGCTGATCAGCATCAACCTCGACGACCCGAAGGAGCGCATCAAGCTTCTGCTCTCCTATTACATGCTCGGGATGCTGCATGAGTAACGTTACATTTTTTAACCTGGTCACATGTCAAGAGCCGGACCGCACACCCGCAGGGCGTTCAGTCCGGCTCTTGTTTTTCGAATATCTGTAACGGCTGAAAAATAATTATGATTTTTACGCCATGAGTTTTTACTGTGTCAACGATCGTATCAGGAAAGAATCTGCATCAGGTCCTCTCTTGTGATCGTGCTGCTGGAAAGTGCGTCCCCGCTGAGGATCTGATCCGCCAGATCCCGCTTCATCGCCTGCATCTCCAGAATTCTGTCTTCGATCGAATTGCGAATGATCATCTTATACACGGTGACTACCCGCTTCTGACCGATCCTGTGCGCGCGGTCCGTTGCCTGATCCTCCGCCGAGGTGTTCCACCACGGGTCATAATGAATCACAACGTCCGCTCCAGTCAGGTTCAATCCGGTACCACCCGCCTTCAGGGAAATCAGGAAAACCGGGATCTCCGGATTTTCGTTAAAGTCCCGCACCAGCCTCGTGCGCTCTTCCTTCCGGGTAGCGCCTGTGATCTCATAGAACGGAATCTTCTCACGGATAAGCTCCTCCCGGATCAACGCCAGCATCGAAGTGAACTGTGAGAACAGGAGCGCCCGGTGGCCTTCATCGATCAGCGTATGAATCAGATCCATGACCGCCTCTCTCTTGGCGGATTCCCCCTTATATCCATCAAAGCACAGCGACGGGTCGCAGCAGATCTGCCGGATTCTGGTAATCGCTGCCAGAACCTGCAGCTTGCCCTTCCGGAAATCCTCATCGGTCTGCTTAGACAGATCCTTCTTCATCCGGAGAACCTCGGCATCATAGAGCTTCTGCTGCTCCTTCCCCATCTGCACATAGCGGACTTCCTCCAACTTATCCGGAAGATCCTTCAGCACATCCTTCTTCAGACGACGCAGAATAAACGGAGCCACCATGCGCCTGAGATGTTCTCCCGTCTTCTCATCCCCGTTTACAACCGGCTGTTCAAAGGTTGAGTGGAATTCCTCGTACCGGTACAGGAAACCGGGCATCAGATAGTCGAAAATCGACCAGAGCTCGGACAGCCGGTTCTCAATCGGCGTTCCGGTCAGCGCATATCTCGTCTCTGCGCGGATCAGCTTCACGGCCTTTGCCGCCGCCGTTCCCGGATTCTTGATGTACTGTGCCTCATCAATCACCTCGTAGCGAAAGCTCAGACCATCATAGAAAGCGATGTCCCGCTTCAGCAGATCGTAGGAAGTGACGAGAACGTCATAGTCCTGATACTCCTCGAGCATTCTTTTTCGCTCCGAAGCGGACCCGGCAACCACCAGCGTCCTCAGCTCCGGCGCGAACCGGTGCAGCTCCTCCTCCCAGTTGTAGATCAGCGAGGCGGGGCTGATAATCAGGCTTACACCTGTCTTCTCCGCCTTCAGCTTCTTCGTTTCCGCCGCACTCAGCTCTTCCTGCTCCGATTCCAGTTTCGACGCAAGGAGCGCGGTGATCACCTGAAGCGTTTTTCCGAGTCCCATCTCATCGGCGAGGATGCCTCCGAAGCCATAGCGGTCAAGAATGCGAAGCCAGCGATACCCTTCCTTCTGATATTTCCGCAGCGTCTGCGCCAGCGAATCCGGAACCTCGAAATCGGAATCCTCCACCGTTTTGAATTCCTTGATCAGCTGCTTAAATTTTTTATCGCGAACCGCATACAGATCCTCCGTCTGCTCCAGCATCTTGTCGAGATACAGGGCACGGTAAGCGGGAAGCTGCATCTTGCCTTTCACGAATTCCTGCAGGGGAATCTGAAGTGTCTCGAGCATCTCACTCAATTCTTCGACCGAATCGTTCTGATCCAGCTTGAAAAAACTGCCGTCTTTGAGCCGGACATATTTTTTCTTGCGTCGATACATGTCAAGAATCTGATAAATCTCGTCCTCCGTCAGATCCTCTGTCGAAACCGTGAGATCCAGCAGATTGCTTTCCACATTGATGCCGACCTTCATCGGAAGCCTGCGGCGGATTCCCAGATTCCGGAACTGTGCCGTCATGCGCACCTCTCCATAGTCCAGGAGCTCATCGATCCCGTGATCCAGAAGCTGAAACAGCCTGTCATCGTCTTTCTCCGCATACATCAGATGAAGCATCGGATCGTACAGATCAAAATACTGATGCAACGCATTGCAGTAAGCCCACTCCGCTTCTGAATCCCGATACGAGGGACTGAGTTCTTCCTCACCATCCTGTTTTTCAATGACATCCGTAACCGGATAGGTCTCCTTGCCATATGCCGCCTCGGCACTGCACAAAAGCAGCTGACTGTCATAATCCAGGTACGCGGTGAAACCAGGCTTTGGCGGAATCAGCCCCTTCACCCGTTCCGGCTGCTCCTCACGGACATCCGCGATTTCCCGCAGTTTCGGCAGTACATCGTGATAAAATCTGCCGAGATTTTTCCGCCCGATCGAAAGATCAAGCCTCCCACCGGTACTGCGCAGCAGCATCTCTATGCGCTCCGAGGATTCTCTCGTCACACGGTTCAGATACTTTTCCTGATAATAATACAGGTGATCCAGTCCTTTCATGAGCCTGGGAAGATCACTCGTCACGCGAACGCCATCCACCGGCTCCGTCGCGTTCTTCGGTATCGGAGTAACGGTAATCGTCGGTGTAATCTCCTTGTCCCGAAGATGTATGATCCTCTTCCCCGCACCTGCATTCAGGGCTTTATTCCAAATCTCAACGGGATGCGTGCCGATCAGGTCGGCGAAACGATCCAGCCAGCTCCCGATCAGCGGCAGATTTGCCTTATAATCGAAGGTATAACTGTTCAAATAGCTGCTCTTCATTTCCATATATCGCTGGGACTCCAGATGATTCTCCAGAGCTTCCCGGATAAAATCGAACCAGGCCTTATCCTCGTCGCTCTTCAGGAAATCCTCACCCATCTGAAATTCCGTTTTGCTTCCGAACTTCATGCGTTCCTTGTTCTGCATGGCCTTTACAAATTCGCTGAGATTCTTTATCTTGTACAGCCTGTCTTTTCCAATATAGAAAGTGGCGGAAAGCATCCCGTGCTCCAGCTCCAGACGGGGTTCCATCGTAAGCTTCTCCGACGGGCGGACTCCAGCATCCCCGGTATCCCCGGACTCTACCGCCCCGGTGCTGCTCTGTGTGTTCTTATCCGCGAACATAGACAGAAAGTTTTCGGTGCCATAGCTGGATGCGTCTCCGAGATTGTGTTCCTTCAGATAATCCTCCATCATCAGCAAAGCAGCGACTTCATGAACACAGAGTTTTGTCGGATTCTCCAGCGGAAAACCGATCCCATACCGGCAATCCCAGTCTTCACACTGTGAGGAAATGATCCTGTGCTGGTCAAACATCAGGGTAGCCTTCCGATTATAATAGTTATCCCCAAACCGGAGAATTGCCTGTCCGACCATTGGTCCCGTCTGCATCTGATTATCCTGCAGGTAACCGGTAGACATGGTAAAATCCAAAATTTTGATATCTGATTGAATTCTGGCCTTTCTTCCCGTCCTTCTTCCTGAAGAAGATTTTTTCTTCTCTGCTTCCGGATGAACCAGCTGTTCCGCCGCTTTCCACACTTCGTTGGAAATTCTCAGATGCTTCCGAAATTCCTCCGGATGGAAATAGCGGTAATCGTCCGGCCGATATTCCTCTGCATCCTCCGCACCCGCGGCATCCTCCCGTTCCTTCGCGGTCTCCTCTCTAAGCTTTGCCAGACCTTCCAGTGGATTCCGGACATCGTTTCCTTTAGGGCCAGTCTTTCCGCTTTCCAGAACATTTCCTTCGCGGTCCAGAATATCGTAGATACCATACTCCCCGAACCATCCGTCTGACTCCCCGCGCCCACTTCCCGTTTTGCCTTGAGACGAACGGCTGGCCGATCCTCCGGAATGTTCCACACCCGCCTTATCTGATCCGGATTTTTCTTCGTTTTTTTCATCCGAATCTACATAAAGCTTCTCGTATTCATCTTCAATTGCCAGCAGCACAGCAGCCTCATGCTTGCACGGCATGCCGGCCGCAGCATAAGGGCAGGTACAGGACATCTCCCGGATCTCACCGGCTGATGCCTTGATGACGACATGGTAGTTCCTGCTTCCCCGTACCGTTGCCTCATAGATATCACCGCCACGATGCTCAGGATCGCTCTCCCAGGACAGCTTCTTGGCCTTTCCTGCACGATAATATTCCCTTCCTCTCGTCAATATCGTCTGTGAAAACAGGCTTCGCCATGTACTCATATTTACAGCTCCATTCCATATTCTGAATTTTGTGCGGAATCACCCGCAGGTTTACACCGCAGGCTTGCCAGCCGCAAAACTGCCCATCGCGGGCCTGCCAGTCGCAAAACTGCCAGTCCCAGTGCCTCTCACTAATCAGCAGTATATCAGAAAATCGGTCACATACAAAACATATATGACCTGTTCACGGCATTTGCCACGATGTATTCTCTGCTGCGTATTGCGACGCTGATCCGCCGGACTGGCAAAGCAGAACAACAGCAATCCCCCTGATGTATCATGATCACGATGATCCAGTAAACGGCCATACGATACATCAATTGGTTCAGGAAAATAAAGAACGTTCTACCATGAGCAAAAAAATCATTTATATTTTACGCAATTTAATTGACTAATATCATTTTGTGTGCTATTCTGAGAATGTAAGCAAAACAACAGCAAAGGTTACCGCAATCAGGAGGACAGGACATGTACGATTATGATGTGATATTTATCGGAGCCGGCCATGCGAGCTGGCATGCAGCAATGATTCTGCTTCAGGCAGGCAAGAAGATGGCTTTTGTAGAGAGAGATGTCGTCGGAGGAACCTGCACCAACTACGGATGCAATGCCAAGATTCTTCTTGACACGCCCTTCAATTATCTGGACGGTCTGAAGCGGTATCAGGGCATCGGTATTTCTGATCTGCCGAAGCCGGACTGGACGAGTCTGATGAACTACAAGAAGAAAGTAATTTCTCCGCTGAATAAGATTATGGAGGGGATGTTCGAGAACGCGCATATGCCGGTCATTCACGGAAACGGAAAACTCGTGGATGCGCATACCGTTGATGTCGACGGCAGAAAGATTACCGCTGAGAACATTGTGATCGGCACCGGTGAGCATGCCATGAAGCAGGATATTCCGGGTAAGGAATATATCCACGACAGCAGAGATTTTCTGGATCTGGACAGTTTCCCCGCACGTATCGCCTTCATCGGCGGCGGAATCATCGCCATGGAATTTGCTTCCATAGCCGTACAGATGGGTGCTCAGACCACAGTGATCGAATACACTGACCGGGTGCTCCGCATGTACCCTGAAAAATATGTAGGCCGTGTGGTAGACAAAATGAAAGCCGCAGGTGCCTCCTTCCTTCTGAATCATGAAGTGAAAGAGATCTCAAAGAAGGGAAGCTCCTATGTTCTGACCTTTGCTGACGGATCCACTCTCGAGACCGACTATGTCCTCGAAGCCACAGGGCGCGCGGCAAATACGGAAAATCTCGGACTTGAGGATCTTGGCATCTCCTATTCGAGAAGGGGCATTCAGGTGGACGACCACATGAGAACCTCCGTACCGAATATTTATGCCTCCGGGGACTGTGTAGACAAACGGATTCCGAAGCTGACCCCGACGGCAACTTTTGAGTCCAATTATATCGCCACTCAGATACTCGGAATCAATCCGAATCCGATTCAGTATCCGGTCATCCCGAACCTGGTGTTCACTCTTCCGAGAATCTCTCAGGTGGGTGTAACGCTGGAACAGGCCGAGGCACAGCCGGATGTATATGACATCGAGGTCGCGGAATTCGGCAAACGTCTTCTCTTCGAAGCAAAGAACCAGCCGGATGCCGAGTTCACCTTTATCTTTAATAAGAATCGCGAGCTTGTAGGCGGAGCTTTTTACGGAGAGGACGCCGGCACAAATGCCGATATCGCCGCTCTCATCATCAATCAGAAGCTCACCGGCATGCAGCTCAACCAGATGATCTTCACCTTCCCGACCGAATCACAGGCGCTTCTGAACCTCCTGACACCTCTGATGCTGAAGAAAGTTTAAATAATCGAGTAGGAGGCGGTGACTAACCGCCGTCCTCTCACAACACCGTACGTACCGTTCGGTATACGGCGCTTTCAATAGTTGACATGCACAGACTGATAGGCCGTGGCTAAATCATAAAAGCCACTGTTTATCAGTCTTTCTTTTGTCATAGCCATATTGACTGCGACTGTATGCGTGGTAAACCAATGGCCGCGCCGACTGTTACCAGCCATGTACGCTAAGTCCTCGGGTACACCCATCTTAATCAGATTTCGCACCTTTGTCTTGGGTTTCTTCCATTGTTTCCATATACACATACGTATTCTGTGATAGAGCCATTTGTTGATT
>NZ_JBQHWP010000036.1:0-14299 GCF_052063915.1 Bilifractor sp. HCP3S3_D3 | reverse complement strand
CTTATAAGCTATGTCCTCCGATCTGATAGATTATAGAAAGTAATATTCTACCATAATCGGGACATTTTCATTTGTGGTACATCAGGACTTTATCATTTATGGCTTATAGAATATAAAAAATATCAAATTTCCCCTTGCATTTCCCGGGGATGTCTGATAGAATATCACATGTTGCAAGGCAATGCACAAAGCATTGGGCTATCGCCAAATGGTAAGGCAACGGACTCTGACTCCGTCATTTTCCTGGTTCGAATCCAGGTAGCCCAGTAAGAAGCGATTACATCCATGTGATGTAATCGCTTATTTTTATGTATAAAGCCGTCGTCAAGCTGGCAGTTTTGGGCATGCGAAGCATGCACAGAAAACTGCATGCTTGAACGACGCTAACATGTATGAGCATGGAGCGGTGTGAAACACCGCGAGAATGCGAATGCATGTGGCAGCTGCGGGAGTTGCGAAGCAACGGAGCAGCTGGCTTTATACATATTGTAGAGTTTGGCTTACGGAGCAATCCGTAGCTTATACAATAACATAATCAGAACCACTCTTCGAAAACGCAGACGGGTCGCCTGCCGCGAAGCATGCGTAAGAGAGCGGATGCGAATGCATGCAACGACGCGAATACCATGAAAGGAAGAAAACAATGAAATATTATTATGAAGGAAGAGTCCGCTTCAGCGAAGTGGACGAAAATCAGCGCATGACTCCCTATACGATACTGAATTATTTTCAGGACACTGCAACCTTTCATGGTGAGGACGCAGGGATTGGCATTGCTCATAACCGAAAGCAGGATCATGCGTGGGTGATCGTGGACATGCAGGCACACATCTACCGATATGCCGGTTTCAACGAGAAGATCCGGGTAGGAACCTGGTCTCACGGATTCCGAAGCCTGATGGCGTCGCGTGATTTTTCCATGGAAAGCGCTGACGGTGAGACACTGGTTCTCGCAACCTCGGACTGGGTATTTATGAATATGAAGACAGGAACACCGGAGGTAATTCCCGCGGAGCAGATCGAGGGATACGGATTCGATCCATCGTGGAAGATTCCAGAGGATTTGGGCAGACGAAAGATCCGGATGCCCGAAAACGGGGAGGAACAGAAGAAAATCATAATCCGTGAAGAACATCTTGATGTAAACGGCCACATGAACAACGCGCAGTACGTGCGTCTTTCAAGGAGATTTCTTCCTGTCGGATTTGAGGTGCATCATCTTCGCGTCGAATGGATTCGGCAAGTCATGGAAGGTGATGTCATTGTTCCGATTGTAGGAAAACGGGATGGCAGCTTTTATGTACAGTTTAATGATGAACAGGGAGAGAAATACTTCATCTCTGAATTTTCGGAGTAATGAAACCGGTCTCCGGTTTCCCAGAATGTGAAAATTATTGTCGCATGATTACAGGCTTCGGTTACAGAAAGGACGGAACAACATGTTGGAATTAGGAAAAAAACAGGTGCTGAGAGTGCTGAAGAGACAGGACTTCGGAGTATATCTCTCCGATGACCCGAAGGCTGGAAAGGAGCAGCAGGTGCTCCTGCCTGTCAGACAGGTGCCGGCTGGAGCGGAGATCGGCACCCCTGTCGAGGTATTTTTGTATCGGGATTCGAGTGACCGGCTGATTGCAACGACAAACACACCAAAGGTAGAACTCGGGGAGACTGCGGTTCTCAGGGTGAAGGAGACAACGCGCATCGGAGCGTTTCTGGACTGGGGGCTGGAAAAGGATCTTCTGCTCCCCTTCCATGAACAGACCTGCAGGGTTGAGAAAAATGACGATGTTCTGGTTGCTCTCTATATTGACAAGAGCGGGCGCCTTTGCGCGACGATGAAGGTCTATCACTATCTTCATACGGATTCCCCGTACAGTGTCGGCGATGTGGTGCAGGGAAGGGTATATGAACAGAGCAAAAACTTCGGTGTTTTTGTTGCCGTAGATGACAAATATTCTGCTCTCATCCCGAAAAAAGACGCACAGGGAGAATTCCGGCCGGGAGAGATACTGAAGGTTCGGATCACACAGATCCGGGAGGACGGAAAACTGACTGTCACGACAAAGCAGAAGGCTTATCTTCAGATGGATACGGACGCAGAGAGGATCGAAGAAGCCATCCGCGAGGAGGGAGGCGTTCTTCCGTTTGATGACAAGGCGGATCCTGAACTGATCAACAGCCGCTTTGGAATCTCAAAGGCTGCATTCAAGCGCGCGGTTGGTCATCTCCTGAAGGAGAGAAAAATACGGCTCGATGACGGACAGATTTATCTGAAAGAGTGATCGGAATGAGTTTTGTACATCTGCATGTTCATACGGAATACAGCCTCCTGGACGGATCAAATAAGATCAGAGATTATGTCGCACGGGTAAAGGAACTCGGCATGAATGCTGCGGCGATTACGGACCATGGGGTGATGTACGGCTGTATTCAGTTCTACAAGGAGTGTATGGCCCAGGGAATAAAGCCCATCCTCGGGTGCGAAGTTTATGTAGCGCCAGGGTCAAGGTTTGATCGGGAATCCGCGTCCGGGGAGAACCGCTATTATCATCTGATCCTGCTGGCGGAGAATCTGCAGGGATATCACAATCTGATGAAAATTACCAGCCGGGGCTTTACAGAGGGATTTTATTATAAGCCCAGAGTCGACCTGGAGCTTCTCAGAAAATATCACGAAGGGATCATCGCGCTTTCCGCCTGTCTTGCGGGAGAGGTTGCTTCCAACCTTGCAAGAAACCGTTACGAGGAGGCGAAAGCCGCGGCTCTCCGGTATGAGGATATTTTCGGAAAGGGTAATTTTTTTCTTGAACTGCAGGATCATGGAATTCCCGCGCAGAGAATCGTAAATCCACAGCTGCTGCGGATGAGTGAGGAAACGGGCATTGAACTTGTGTGTACGAATGACTGTCATTACACAAGAGCGGAGGATGCCGATGCCCATGACATTCTTCTGTGTATTCAGACTGGGAAAAAGGTCAGCGATGAAAACCGTCTGCGATATGAGGGCGGGCAGTATTATGTGAAGTCCGAGGAGGAGATGGCAGCTCTGTTTCCCTATGCCAGGCAGGCGCTTGACAATACCCAGAAGATTGCAGACAGATGCCAGGTCGAGATCCGCTTTCATGAGCTGAAGCTTCCGAAATACGAGGTGCCGGAAGGCTTTACTTCATGGACTTATCTTCAGAAGCTGTGCTATGACGGCGCGGAACAGCTCTACCATCCGGTCACGCAGGAAATCCGCGACCGCCTGGAATATGAACTGAATACAATCCGTACCATGGGGTACGTCGATTATTTTCTGATCGTCTGGGACTATGTTCATTTCGCGAAGGAGCACAATATTCCTGTCGGCCCTGGAAGAGGAAGCGCTGCGGGAAGCATGGTATCCTACACGATGGGAATCACGGAACTGGACCCACTGAAGTACAGTCTGCTTTTTGAACGTTTCCTGAATCCGGAGAGGGTATCCATGCCGGATATTGACGTGGATTTCGGGTTTGAACAGAGACAGGAGGTCATTGATTACGTCGTAAGAAAATACCATAAGGATCGGGTGGTTCAGATCGTCACCTTTGGTACGATGGCAGCCCGAAATGCGATCCGGGACGTCGGCCGCGTTATGGACCTGCCCTATGCGCTCTGTGATGCCACCGCGAAGATGATACCGAATGAGTTAAACATCACGATTGACAAGGCACTGACGATGAATCCGGATCTGAAGAGGGCATACGACTCTGACGAACAGGTACATCATCTGATTGATATGGCGAGAAAGCTGGAGGGACTGCCAAGGCACACCTCCATGCATGCTGCGGGTGTGGTCATTTCATCCAGACCGGTAGACGAGTTTGTACCGCTCCAGAGAGCGGCGGACGGCACCATAACAACACAGTACAATATGACGGAGCTGGAGGAGCTCGGTCTTCTCAAAATGGACTTTCTCGGACTCCGGACGCTGACGGTGATTCAGGATGCCACAAATATGGCGGAGAGAAGGACCGGACTGAAAATTGATCTGCGAAAGGTTGATTATAATGACCCGAAGGTAATGAAGATGATCGGAGAGGGCCGGTGCGAGGGGGTGTTCCAGCTGGAGTCCGCGGGAATGACGAGCTTCATGAAGGAACTGAAGCCCACCTCTCTGGAGGACATCGTCGCGGGTGTGGCGCTTTATCGCCCGGGACCTATGGACTTTATTCCTGACTATATCAAAGGGAAAAAACACCCGGAACTGGTACGGTATGACACCCCACAGCTCGAGCCGATCCTGAAGTCCACCTATGGATGCATTATCTATCAGGAACAGGTCATCAACATCGTCCGCGAGCTCGCCGGCTATTCCTACGGAAGCGCTGACCTGCTGCGGCGGGCAATGTCAAAGAAAAAAATGCATGTCATGGAGGAGGAGCGCCAGAATTTTGTCTACGGCAACGAGGAGAAAGATATCCCGGGCTGTATCCGCAATGGAATCGATGAAAAGACGGCAAATAAAATCTATGACGAGATGATCGATTTCGCCCGGTACGCGTTCAATAAAAGCCACGCCGCGTGCTATGCGGTTGTAACCTTCCAGACAGCGTGGCTGAAATGCTACTATCCTGTCGAGTTCATGGCTGCGCTGATGACTTCGGTCATCGACAACGCGGGGAAATGTTCAGAATATATGCTGCACTGCAGGAAGATGGGAATTGAAATTCTCCCTCCGGATATTAACCGGAGCGAGAGCTCGTTCTCGGTGGAAGGCGGAAAGATCCGCTATGCCCTTTCAGCCGTGAAGGGAATCGGACGCCCGGTCATGGAGGCGATAGAAGCGGAACGGGCGCTGAATGGTCCGTTCAAGAGCCTGAGAGACTTCTGCGAGAGACTCTCCGGCAGAGAAGTCAACAAGCGGACGCTGGAAAATTTCATCAAGGCAGGAGCCTTTGACTGCTTTGGCGGTACCCGCAGGCAGTATATGCAGGTGTACAGTCTGATCCTGGATCAGGTCAGCCAGGACAAGAAGAATAACATGGCCGGCCAGATGACGCTCTTTGATTTCATGGGCGAGGAGGCCGGAAAACAGTTTGAGATACGCCTGCCCGATGTCGGAGAATTTAACAAAGAGGAAAAACTTGCCTTTGAGAAGGAGGTGACCGGAATCTATATCAGCGGTCATCCCCTCGAAAAATATGAGGAAAAGTGGAGAAAAAACGTATCTGCGGTGACGACGGACTTCCTTCCTGGCGAAGAGAGCGGGATCCCGAAGGTCGGAGACGGAAACCGGGTTACGGTAGGCGGTATGATCACCTCCAAGACGATCAAATACACAAAAACGAATCAGACGATGGCGTTTCTGACGCTGGAAGATCTTCTCGGCACAATGGAAATCATCGTATTTCCAAAAAGCTATGAGCAGTATTCAGGTATGGTTGATACTGACGCAAAGGTGTTCATCCGCGGCAGGGTTTCTGTAGAAGAAGACCGGCCCAGCAAGCTCATTTTAGAAAGAGTGATTCCCTTTTCTGAGGTTCCGGCAGAGATATGGATTCGCTTTCCGGACATAGATGGCTTTGAACAGGCGGAGAAGGATATCCGGGATATTGCCGCGCCTTTCCCCGGAACGGACCGGATCATCGTATATCTGGAGAAGGAGCGCGCCATGAAGCGGCTGAATTGTTTTACAGACGCGGAAGATGCCGGAGGAGTTCTCGTCACTTTGAAGCAAAAATTCGGCGGCGACAACGTGAAAGTTGTTGAAAAGCGCATTGAAATGCAATAGAATTTGCATTAAAATATAAAATGCTTGGGCAGACATTGGCCTTTTTCCGGTCTATCGCCGGAATAGGGACGTAAGGGCAGCCCGGAAATTAGGAATTACAGTTATTCTGATACATCGAATACATCTAATGTGTAGAATCGGAGGAACGATAATGGCAGAAAGTAAAGTCAAAACAATAGGTATCCTTACCAGTGGCGGTGACGCGCCGGGCATGAACGCGGCGGTTCGTGCGGCTACCCGCCGTGCGATCGGCAAGGGGCTTAAGGTTAAGGGAATCCTGAAAGGGTATGAAGGACTGATCAACGAAGAAATTGTTGACCTGAATGCCAAGGACGTTTCTGATATTATCGGAAAGGGCGGCACAATTCTGTATTCTGCGCGTTGTGCAGAAATGCGCACTGACGAGGGAATTGACAAGGCAGTTGCCACATGCAATAAATACGGGATTGACGGACTGGTTGTTGTAGGCGGCGACGGTTCCTTCGCGGGAGCCCAGAAGCTTGCGGACAAGGGGATCAATGCTATCGGCGTTCCGGGAACCATCGACCTGGATATTGCCTGCACAGAGTACACGATCGGTTTTGATACTGCGGTGAATACAGCGATGGAAGCCATCGATAAGGTACGCGATACCTCGACCTCTCATGAGAGGTGTTCGATCATTGAGGTAATGGGAAGAAATGCGGGCTATATTGCACTCTGGTGCGGTATTGCATCCGGAGCAGAGGACGTTCTTCTGCCGGAGAAATATGATTACGACGAGCAGACAATTATCAATCATATCATTGAGACCCGTAAGAAGGGCAAAAAGCACCATATCATCATCAATGCAGAGGGAATCGGACACTCACAGGCTATGGCAAAGCGGATCGAGGCGGCTACCGGAATCGGGACACGTGCCACCATCCTCGGCCATATGCAGCGTGGAGGAAGCCCGAGCTGCAAGGACAGAATGTACGCTACCATCATGGGAGCATACGCGGTGGATCTGCTTATCAGTGGAAAGACCAAGAGAGTTGTCGCATACAAGAACGGACAGTTTGTCGACTTCGATATCAATGAAGCACTTGCGATGAAGAAGTCTCTGTCTGAATATGAGGTTGAGCTTGCCAAGACCCTTTCTTATAACTATGTCATGAAATAACAGGCGCATAGCTTATGGATTTATGCCATGAAATAACAGGCGTATAGCTTATGGATTGCAGGGGCTGCCACGCGAAATGCGGAGAGAGATCTCTTCCGGACCCATTTCGTGTGGCGGCCTTTTTGCATTCCGTGTCGGAACTCATGATAAAAGCGCTGTGACCCGCAATTGATGCAGCCATAGCAGAATATTCATTCTTTGCCGGACAGAGTGCTGTTTAATTACGCGAACAGTGAGCCGCAGCCGAATGCGAAGTATTCGTGTGCGGCGAGCGTCGTGATAGCGAGATAAAACTCGCGCAGCGTGTTTTATCTCGTTGCCCGGATCAATTGATGTACCGGGTACGACTTTATGAATTGCCACCTTGTAAAATAATTGGCCTGATATTTTCTGAATGTTTTACCAGATTCCAAAATATTACATTAATTTTGACAGAACAGAGAAGCGGGAGAAGATGACGGTGATCACCAGTATAACAAATGCCCATGTTAAGAGAATAATCCAATTAAATAATAAATCCAGGGCCCGCAGAGAGGAACATTGCTTCATTGCGGAGGGCCTTAAGCTTTTTCGGGAAACCCCGGAAAAGCTGCGGAAAAATGTATTTGTTTCCGAAACATTTTTGAATGAACACAGATCAGACGATACTTTGAAGGGAATCTCGTTTGAAACCGTCTCAGACCCGGTTTTTGAACGAATGTGTGATACGAAGACACCTCAGGGCATACTGACGGTTGCCGGTATGCCGGAGTACACACGGGAACAGCTTCTCGGAGGATCCGGACGTGCATCTCTCGTGATGATTCTGGAGGACCTTCAGGACCCGGGGAATCTCGGAACAATCCTTCGAACTGCAGAAGGAGCCGGCGTAAGCGGAATCTTTATGAGCAGCAGGACTGCGGATGTATTTCAGCCCAAGGTGATCCGGTCTACAATGGGATCAATTTACAGGGTTCCGTTCCGCAGAGAAGACGACCTCGCAGATGTCTGCAGCTGGCTGAAGGAGAAGCGGGTGAAGATTTTTGCCGCTCATCTCAAGGGGAAAAATACCTATCGCGGCGAAGATTACACCGGCGGAACTGCCTTTCTGATCGGAAATGAGGGAAACGGTCTCAGCGATCAGCTTTCCGCAAAGGCTGATGTGCTGATCCGGATCCCTATGGAGGGAAAGGTAGAATCTCTGAATGCGGCTGTCGCGTCCGCTCTTTTGATGTATGCGGCGCATGATCAGAGATGACGGAACCCATCCCGCCCTGTGTGACTTAGAAACAGAAGTTTCATCTCGCAGGGCGAGGCAGATTTTTATCCATATGATTCATATCTCTTTCAGAAAACTTGCCTGAATCATCCGGTCTCTTTTTCAACTCGGGAAAATGCTGCAATCCGCAGACCTCTTTTCAATTCCCGAAAATGCGCAATCCGCAGACCTCTTTTCAATTCCGAAAATGCTGCAATCCGCAGATCTCTTTTCAATACCGAAAATGCTGTAATCCGCAGATCTCTTTTGAATCCTGATAATACTTTGTCGTAATAATTACTCCCATCAATACCGGCAGATATAAGCAGATGATATGTCTGACAAAAAGGACAAACACGCAAATATATCTGATGTTATATCCAATATGTCTACATAAAACCGGCGTATTCTGAATTAATCATATCAAAACCCGGCCGTTTTTTGGACGGCTTGACAAGCAAAAACCGCAATGCTATAATGCCGAACTTGTAGTTGGTTTCCATTTTGTAACAAATATTAACAAATATGAAATAATCTTAAATCTGATTTCAATATTATGAGCAGATTTCCGTGAGCCGGAGCTGTGGCGAAAGACGAGGGGGATGCGTCTGTCGGGGCCGGCCAAGCCGGGATTTATTCCGGAGATTATCTCATTCCACAGGAGGATTTTATGAAAAACAAAACGAAAACGATTGCAGTATGTGGCTGTATTTTTGCGATGACTACGGCGATGACAGCACCGGTGTACGCAGATACGAATGCGTCGGTATACAACAACCCGTATTTTGTAGAGAACTGGGCGGACAAGGCGGTCGCGGATCTTACCAGTTCGAATGGTTATACACTGATTCGCAGCGGAGAGGATTCTTCCAGCGACTGTGTGGGGGCTCTTACCCCGGGAGCCCTGGTAACTGTCGAGGGTGAGGAGAATGGCTGGACGAAGATCTCCTCCGGAAATATTGAAGGATACGTAAGTTCCGATCTTCTGGTAACTGGCGCGGAAGCAGAGGCAGAATACCTGGAGGAAAATACGGTCTATGGTACTGTGAACATAGCAGGTACACCGGTTTATTCCGGTGAGAGCACGGGAAGCTCTGTTCTCATGACGCTGGAGGACAAGGCGGGCGTGACACTGATCAGCGCAGACAACGGCTGGTTCAAGGTGAAGGTAAACGGCCAGACCGGTTACATCTCTACCGATGCCGTTGCCATCAATGCGGATACGCATGACGCGGTTACGCTTGCAGAATTTGAAGCGGAGACCGGAATTGTGCCGGACACCACGACGAATACCGTGGACAGCTCCTATTCACAGGATGATATCAATCTTCTCGCTGCACTGATTCACTGCGAGGCGGGAGGGGAGAGCTATACCGGAAAGGTTGCAGTAGGAGCGGTCGTTCTTAACCGTGTTAACAGTGCCTCTTTTCCGAACACCATCTCCGAAGTTATTTACCAGAGCGGGCAGTTCACCCCGGCATCGAGCGGAGCCCTCGCAGCCACTCTTTCGTCCGGAGTCGATGCAGACTGTTATGCCGCGGCACAGGATGCGATCAACGGTGCGAATCCCGTGGGCAGCTGTCTCTACTTCCATGCGGGCGGCGGAAGCGGACTTACCATCGGAAATCAGACATTCTATTAATCACATAACAATTTTCCAAATTAACCAATCAGATATAAGGACAGAAGAACAGAAGGAGGCTGCGCAGTCAGCCTCTTTCTTGTTTTTTTAATGGATATGAGTTAAAATCAAACCATATGACTCGGAAGTAGAGCCGAAACCGCACAGCATCTATCCGGAGGAGGAAAATGAGATGAATTTAAAGGGACGTAATTTTCTGACACTTAAAGATTTCACACCTGAGGAAATCACCTATTTACTTGACCTCTCGGCGAAATATAAAGAGAAGAAGAAAAAAGGAATTCAGGTAGATTCTCTTCGCGGAAAGAATGTTGCGCTTATTTTTGAAAAGACGAGTACACGAACCCGTTGTTCCTTCGAAGTGGCCGCGCATGACCTCGGAATGGGAAGTACCTATCTGGATCCGTCTGGATCGCAGATCGGTAAGAAGGAAAGCATCGCTGATACTGCGCGCGTGCTCGGACGAATGTTCGAAGGTATTGAATACCGCGGTTTTGGTCAGGATATCGTGGAGGAGCTCGCAAAATATGCCGGGGTTCCTGTCTGGAATGGACTGACAAATGAATATCATCCGACACAGATGCTGGCGGATATGCTGACGATTCGTGAACATTTCGGAAAGCTGAAAGGACTGAAGCTGGTCTATCTTGGTGACGCGCGCTACAACATGGGCAATTCTTATATGGTAGTCTGCGCGAAGCTTGGACTAAAGTATGTTGCCTGTGCGCCGGAGAAGTATTTCCCGGATGCCGCGTTGGTTTCCCAGTGTGAGAAGTGGGCAGAGGAAAGCGGCGGTTCCATTACGCTGACGGAAAATGTCAGTGTAGGCGTACGGGACGCGGATATTGTGTGCACTGACGTATGGGTATCTATGGGAGAGCCGGACGCTGTCTGGGAAGAAAGAATCCGGGACCTGACTCCTTACAAGGTTACAAAGGAGGTCATGCAGACAGCCGGACCGGATGCGATTTTCCTGCATTGTCTTCCGTCCTTCCATGATCTAGGCACAAAAATCGGAAAACAGATTCATGATAAATATGGTCTGAATGACATGGAAGTTACCGATGAAGTTTTTGAATCGGAGCAGTCTCTCGTATTTGACGAGGCAGAGAACAGAATGCACACGATCAAAGCAGTCATGGCCGCAACTCTCGGCGCGGACCGCGGTATGCTCTGATCTGGAAGCTCATCATACGAAACGCCAGAGCTCTGGAAGATGCATACACGGCTGCCCGACATGTCGAAAAAGGATTGTTCTCACATGCGGGTCTGGCAAGCAGTCAGGCATGTAAGTGCCGCGCGGATATGGCAGACGGACAGACGTGTAAGTGCCGTGCGATAAGATGACGGGAGAACAAACATGTAAGTGCCGCGCGATATGACAGACAAACCTGCGTAACGCACAGAAAGAGCAGCAGTGACAGTCGGGTGTGGGACAACCGAAGTAGAAACAGGAGAGTTGATCTTGGAGGAAGAAATAAACAGTCATCTGAGTGCAGACCGGATACAAAGCATGCTGCGCACGGATCGCTGGACCATTCACTACAGGGAATCTGTGGATTCCACCAATAACTGGGCCAGACAGGAGGCGGAAGAAGGCGCTCCCGACGGGAGCGTGTACCTTGCGGATACGCAGACGGCAGGTAAGGGAAGCCGCGGCAGATCATGGGGATCTCCTGAAGGCACTTCCATATCGATGAGCCTCGTTCTGCGTCCAGAAATTGAAATGAGCAGGATTTCAATGATCACTCTTGTAATGGGACTAGGAGCGGCGGACGGAATCCGTGATGTGACCGGAATTGATACCGGGATCAAATGGCCGAACGATGTCGTGTGCAGAGGAAAGAAGCTCTGCGGCATTCTCACGGAAATGGGACCGAACGGGGATTATCTGGTTCCCGGAATCGGCATAAATGTGAACATGGACCGTTTTTCACGGGATCTGAGCGATAAAGCAACTTCCGTATTCCTCGAGACGGGGAGAAAATGTGACCGCGATCGCATCGCGGCCGGGATACTGGAATCATTTGGCAGATATTACGATGTTTTTCTTGAGACCGGTGATCTGACAGGTCTGATGGACCGTTACCAGGCGATCCTTGCAAACCGGGGTAGGAAGGTCAGGGTCATGAATCAGAGCAATCCGTACAGCGGCACCGCATTGGGAATCGACCGGTTTGGTGAGCTGCTGGTGAAGAGAGAAGATACCGGAACGACAGAGAAGGTTTTTGCCGGCGAGGTATCGGTTCGTGGAATTTACGGTTATGTCTGAGGATTGGCACATGATGTCTGTAGAAAAGCGGACAGAGAATGGCGACTATCAGATTCGGGATAACGGACACCAGATGAATGGATGGATAAGATAGAATCCATCATTCGAAACAGCCGGTACAGAACATATAATTGAGAGCAGAAATCAGAGGATATAATCCGATAAAAAGATCCGGTCACACCGGTCAAATCGGAATCATTTGATAACAGAACAGAGAATGAACGATAAAGATAAGAACAAGAATATTGTGCTCTGCGGAGCAAATTATTACGATAAGAAATACTATTTTAATGACAGTTTTTCCATACTTCCCCAGAAGATCCGTGACGAACTGCAGATCACTTGTGTCACCTTTACTGAGCAGTGCGGAGGAATTATCGTCCTGGAGTTTGATCCGGAGGGCAATCTTGAAATTCGTACCGAGGCGGAGCCGGCAGATGCTATGTATGACGACATAGGAGCAGGTCTTGCAGTGAAGAAGCTTCGCGAGGAGAAACAGGAGCTCTTTGAATCTATGGAACTGTTTTATAAAATATTTGCGGGCGGTGGTAACTGATGAAAATTCGGCCATTGAAAATCGGCAATGTTATAATTGATCATCCCGTAATACTCGGACCGATGGCAGGTGTCACAGACCTGCCATTTCGTGTTTTGTGTCATGAACAGGGAGCAGGTCTTGTCTGCACGGAAATGGTGAGCGCAAAGGCTATACTATATAAAAACCGGAATACCCAGGCGCTGATGAGAACGGATCCAACGGAGCACCCTGTCTCGCTCCAGCTTTTTGGAAGTGATCCGGACTCTGTGTCAGAGGCGGCAGCAATGATTGAGGATCTTCCTTTTGAAATCCTGGATTTTAATATGGGCTGTCCGGTACCGAAGGTCGTTAACAATATGGAAGGCTCGGCGCTGATGAAGGATCCGAAGCGTGGAGCGGCAATTATATCCGCTGTTGTGAAAAGAATCCGGAAACCCGTAACCGTAAAGATCCGAAAGGGATTTAATCTGGACTCGGTGAATGCGGTAGAGGTGGCGAAACGGATGGAGGATGCCGGCGTTTCCGCAATTGCGGTACATGGAAGAACACGGGAACAGTATTATTCCGGGGAGGCGGACTGGGAAATTATTCGCCAGGTAAAGAATGCGGTTTCGATCCCTGTAATTGGAAACGGTGATGTGGATTCTCCCCGCAAGGCAGAAAAAATGATGCGGGAGACCGGTGTGGATGGGGTTATGATCGCGAGGGCTGCCCGGGGAAATCCGTGGATTTTTCATCAGGTTATTCATTATTTGGAGACGGGCGAAATTATTTCAAAGGCAGCGCCGAAAGAAGTATATGACATGATTCTTCGCCAGATGGATCTGATGGTTCAATATAAAGGGGAATACACTGGCATCCGGGAAATGCGGAAGCATATTTCCTGGTACACGGCAGGATTCCCGAACTCTGCATCCCTTCGCAGGCGAATTAACGAAGCGGATACGGGCGACGAGATGCGAGAGCTGCTGAGGGAAACACTTATATAGCGATATCCATGACGCGCTTAATTTCGAGAGCAGCCTTTTTCCGAAAACTGCTTTTTTCTGAAGGCAACCATTGACACGCACGCGTTATGCAGTTTGAGACGCCCCGCCTGCGACGCAGGGAACAATCCGCAGCTTATGCAATTTGTGACGCTCCGCCTGCGGAGCAGCGAACCATCTACAGCATATACAGTTTTTGGAGTGCCCTGCTTTCGGGGGCATGACGGCATGGCGGTTTACTGCATGGAATCCCGGATTTGCATGATGCTCATATGAAGGTTACTATATATTGGGCTGAATTCTGGGTAAAAACACAAGTTTTTTAAAAAAGAGAAAAAATTTAAAAAGGCTGTTGACTTTTCCCTGGGACTCGTGGTATTCTAAGTGAGCTTTCGCAAGAGAAACGATTTCATCTACGACAGACAATGAACATTGACAACTGAACAGTAAAACACATCCTCGAAAATTCAAATGAAGTTTTATAAAATTTTTGTTTGAACGATCGAAAGTATTCAACGGGTTATCGAACTGTTCGTAGGGAGATAACGAATTGATTACGATCCTTTAAAACAGTAAAAAGGGATGAATTAGCCAAGTGTTAATTCTGAACAAATCAAATCTTTTTTATGAGAGTTTGATCCTGGCTCAGGATGAACGCTGGCGGCGTGCTTAACACATGCAAGTCGAGCGAAGCACTGAAGAAGATTTCTTCGGAATGATTT
>NZ_JBQHWP010000035.1:0-14404 GCF_052063915.1 Bilifractor sp. HCP3S3_D3 | reverse complement strand
TGTTTTCTGCCATTAACGGTCATTCCTCCTTTCTCGGTCATACTTAAGACTCCTATTGATTCGGTCCTTCGGTTAGCATGTCCATGTTTCCATGTCCATATCCCTACTATGTGTATATTCCGACCGAGAAGACCAGTCTCCACGGTCGATTAGCCCATCCCTAACGGATGGATAGCCCACCTGTCACGGTGGAATAGCCCACCATTCACGGAAAGGAGCCCAGCGATAGTTCGTTTTTCCTATAATGATACCGGCACACATTATGTGTGACTATTATTTAAGGAGGACGATGATCATGGTAGATTATCGCGAAATCCTGAGGCTTTTGAGCCTCAAGTACAACTACACCCAGATCGCCGCGGCGGTCCATAGTTCCCGCCACACGGTGCGGGATGTCAGCAGTCTCGCTAAGGAGAAAGGCATCTGCTGGCCTCTCGGAGAGGAACTGAGCAACCAAAAGCTCTATGAACTGCTCTATCCGGAACGGCTTAAGAAAGCCCAGGTCTACATGGAGCCGGATTGCCCCTACATCCATGAAGAACTGGCAAAAAAAGGTGTCAACCTTACCCTGCTTCATGAAGAGTATAAGGTTAAATGCGCCGGTGCTGGACGCGTCCCCTATCAGTACACCCAGTTCTGCGAGATCTATCGCAGCTGGGCCAGGAAATCCAAGGCAACTATGAGGATCAACCATAAGCCAGGCGATACCATGGAAGTTGATTGGGCAGGCGGAACGCTCCCGATCACAGATCCTGTAACAGGATCCACTAATCCGGCGTATCTGTTTGTAGCGGTGCTCCCATGCAGCTGTTATGCCTACGCAGAACTTTGCAGCGACATGCAGTCTGAAAGCTGGCTGCTCTGCCACGTACATGCCTATGAATACTTTGGTGGTGTCACGAGGCTCCTGATCCCTGACAATTTAAAAACCGGCGTAACACGGAATACCAGACTGGATACGGTTATCAACCGCAGCTATGCAGAGCTTGCCGATCACTATGGTACAGCTGTTGTACCCACCAGGGTAAGGGCTCCCAGAGACAAATCTCATGCGGAAGGAACCGTCTCCTACGCATCTACATGGATTCTTGCCGCGCTGCGCAATGAAACATTTTTCTCCCTTGCCGATGCGAAAGCGGCGGTAAAGGAAAAACTGGAAAAGCTGAATGGCTACCCCTTTAAAAAGCGGGAAGGAAACCGCCGTGAAGCCTATCTTCAGGAAGAAAAAACGTTTATGCAGCCGCTTCCCGCCAATCCGTATGAACCGTCCATCTGGTCAGAACAAACGGTCCTTCTCGATTATACTGTGACAGACGGGATAAACAAATATTCCGTCCCGTATGATCTGATCGGCGAGATGGTCAGCGTTCGCGTGACTCATGACACAGTAGAGATCTTCTTCAACGGAAACCGGATAGCGGGACACCCAAGAGATCGGCGACGCAGACGTGACCCGATCGTGATTCCCTCACATATGCCTGAAAATCACAGGCAATACCTGGCTTACACGAAAGAAGATTTCGAAACATGGGCTTCCGGCATCGGTCCAAACACAAAAAAGGTGGTGCGTTTCTTTCTGGAGTCAGGAAAGGCTCCGGAGCAGGGATTCAAATCCTGCGTAAGCCTCAAAAAGTATGCTGAACGTTATAAAAAAGAACGCATCGAGGAAGCCTGCCGGCAACTCCTGGGATTCAGCGGAGAACCATCTATTCGCGGAATAAGTATCCTTCTGAAATCACCTGTTTCAAAGAAAACTACTGGCGTCCCGTCATCAACGCCTTCCTCATCCAGACACAGCCGCGGAATCACCCGCGGCGCGGATCAGTTTCGGAAGGGAGGCGATGAACAATGATCAATCTTGAGACCGTAAAAACGCTGCGTGCTCTTCGTCTACCCGGTATGGCCAGAGAACTGGAATCACAGCTCGAAGACCCCCAGCGTTATAAAGATCTGTCATTCGAAGACCGGCTTGCCCTTATGGTCGATGCGGAAGGCCTGTCCCGGCGCCAGAATACAATCACGCGCCGCATCCGGGAAGCGAGGCTCAGCGAATCCACAGCAAGCGTGGAATCGATTGAATATCATGAGGACCGGGAACTTGATAAAGGTCTGATTACAAAACTGGCAACCTGCTCATACATTCAGGAGAACCATCATGTCATTCTGAAGGGCGCCACTGGAGCAGGCAAGTCCTACATCGCAAATGCACTTGGCGTTGCAGCTTGTCGGAAGCTTTATAAGGTGCGCTATATAAGACTTCCGGATCTGTTGAATGAGTTTACGGTTGCCAAGGCAATGAACACGCAGAACAAGGTCAAAACCGCTTATGCAAAGTTTGACCTGCTGATTATAGACGAATGGCTCCTGCGGCCACTCTCGGAAGCAGAGTCATATGATCTGTTGGAGATCCTCGAAGTCTGCAGCAAGAAAGGAGCGATGATCTTCTGCACTCAGTATGATACCGATGAATGGTACTACCGTATCGATTGTGACCGGCCTGAAGGCGACGACAGCGCCGTTGCTGAGGCGATTCTGGACCGGATCATCCATAACAAGTATGCGATCAATGTTAAGGGCCGTATTTCCATGCGAAAGAGGCACGCTTTTGCCGGATCGGAGGAAAGTGAGGTGAGTATCAATGGCTGATATAACCTCCACTGATCTTCTCGACGAAGTGGATTGTTCTGATTCCTGCGAGGTGGTCCTTGCACTATGTGAACTGGTTGATAAGCTGATCGCAGACATTCAGTCTCTCGAACTGGAATGTATCAGTACCCGGTATCTCCTAAGTGAGCGCATGGACAGAGAAGCCGGTGAACTTCTACGGATGGATATCTTATCCCACCTGGCACCAAGGCATGCCGGCGATCCCGGCTATGAGCTGTATAAGGCGCTAATGTATGCCAACGGTGATCCCATGGAGTTTCGCGATTATCTTGTCAAGGTACAAACGGCCTGCAAAGGGGAATGGCCCTGCTGGCACTGATACGATAATAACTTATTGGCTGCCCGCCCGTTCGAGCGATGTGCTTACACGGGCGGCGCCGCCTCAGAGATATCTTTAAGTAACCGCCGGCGCTGCGCGGATGGAAACATTTGTAATTACTAATCCGCCCGCCGGCCATACCGGGCTCTGCTCCGTGACAACTGGGCTGATCTGCCGTTAATGGTGGGCTAATTAGCCGTGAAGAGCGGACTAATCACGCGAAATATACACTATGACCTCCGCTGACTTCTGCATGTTCAGCACCGCCTCGTTACCTTGTACGGTGGTTACTCCTTTCAGAGCGTTTCACGCAGACCTCCCTAGGTACCACACGTTTCTTCCTCTCCATCCATCTGCCTCATTTATCATGCATGATTCCGTGTAGTTATTGGGCTTCGACTTGTGCAGCAGCCTTACCCTCATGCATAACCTCGTATAAGATTTCTGTACGTCAGACCGGAGATTTGCCCGTGGGATAGTATGTTCCCCACATCCGGCTTCCTTCAGATTCCGTCTCACGGCGGACACCCTTGCCTTCGGCTATATCCTTCCCACTACCGGGCGGATTCGGGACTTGAACCCGTTGGAAACGTGCGCCGCTAGGTAAGTGGTAAATAATCGGTACACTAGTGCCCAGTTCCTGATTTTGGGATAATAAGGTAGTAACGAACCTTGCGAAAACTGCCAAAAGTCGGCAGATTTTTCACAGTTTTCGCCACTTTCACAATGACAAGGAGGCGAATTACCTATGGATCCTGAAATCATGAAAGTTCGTGATCAGCAATGGGCTGCTTTGATTCAAGACCGGTTACAGAGCGGCCTTACTGTTGAAGTCTGGTGCCGACAGCAGAATATCGGAAAGTATGCATATTATTACCATCTGAGAAAGCTACGCCATCAGGCACTTGCCACAATCAATGAAACAGATTCTGAAAAAGAGCGAAGTCTTCCTTCCGCCGTAATCAAAGATGGAAGTGCATGTTTCGCCGCTGTTCCTGACAACATCGAAAACTGCCATCCGATAAGTAATGAATGCACTGCTCTTCGGGTCACCTTAAATGATCTGGTGATCGAGGTAAGCAATGATGCATCAGATGGAATCCTTTCTCTCGTTCGTGAGGTAATGATACATGCTTCGCAACACGAATGAGTTTAAAAAGGTGTACATTAAATGTGGATATACAGACCTTCGTTTTGGAATCGACGGCCTCGCGAAATTGGTACAGTTCCAGTTCGGCATGGATCCGTTTGAAGATGGCACCCTGTTCCTTTTCTGTGGTCGCCGGAGCGACCGTATCAAAGGACTTGTCTGGGAAGGTGATGGATACCTACTCCTTTACAAGCGTATCGAGAACGGGCACTTCCAGTGGCCAAGGAATTCGCAGGAAGTCGAGCAAATGACAAGTCAGGAATTCCACAAGCTTATGGAAGGATTTCGTGTCATCGAAAAATCCTCGATCCGACCGTGCACAAGCACGACCGTCAGCTGACCCTTTTGTGCAAAACAGAGATTTTTCTACTGTGAACAACAGCGAAAAAAGCCTCTGTTTTTAATAAATACAAGCTCTTGGGCGATGCGTTTTCAGCGTACTGCTCATGGCTGGCCGGAGCCTGACAGCCCTATATGAGGCGGCAGGAACCATCTCCGGGGGGATGAACATCCCGGACAAAAGCAACTTAACGTACCTTTTTCTTCGTGATTATGACGAATCCGAAAATAGCAGAAAATGGCGTATTTACGCGGTTTCTGCTATACTTTTCTGTATAAAGAACACAGAAAAGGAGACCCCGTCATGGCTGTTCAGTCATTCACAGAAGAAGAACTTCAGAACCTTGACAAACAAACACTGATCAAACTGTTTCTGACGACGAGTCTCTCTTCTCAGCAGATAATCTTGCAACAGACAAAGCAGATCGAGCTGCTGAATAACAACATCAAGACCCTTACTGCTCAGCTCGACGTTTTCAAAAAGTACCTGTTTGGCCGCCGTACGGAGACTGGAATGACCGATGCCGGTACGAATCAGTACTCCTTTAAGGTTAATGCCCTGAATGAGCTCGAAGTTACGATTGATGAATCTACGGATCATAACGAACCGGAAATCGAAAAGATTGTACCGAAAGCTTATACCCGCAAGAAACCCAAAGGAAAACGGGCAAGTGATCTCTCAGACATTGAGAAGGTCCGCATTAACGATGAACTTCCAGAAGAAGAACTGATGAAGATCTTCCCTGATGGCAAGTGGACAGCATTTGAGAGTTACACATACTCCCGACTGCATTACATTCCTGCATCGTTCAAGGTGTATGAACATCATGTCATGGCATACAAGGGAACCGACAACAAGATCGTAAAGGCTCCGCAGAAGGAGCCCGGACTGCTTCGGAACAGTGTAGCCACGCCTTCTATAGTTGCTGCAATCATGAATTACAAGTTTGTAAACGCTGTTCCGATTCACAGAGCACAGCAGGAACTCGAGCGGATGGATGTATTCCTCTCCAGTCAGGACATGTGCTACTGGGTCAACAAGTGCGCTGACTTGTACATCACCCGACTGTATCATGTACTCAAAAAGAAACTTTTCGGGTACCACGTGATCCATGCCGATGAAACCCCCGTCGAAGTTCGGAAGGACGGTCGGGCCGCAGGAGCAAAGAGCTATATGTGGGTCTACCGATCCGGAGCTCTGGAGGAGCATCCCTTCGTCCTATATGAATACGACAAGACGAGGAAAACGGATCATCCCCGGGCGTTCCTGAAGGATTATCACGGCACGGTAGTAACCGACGGTCTGGCTGATTACCACCTGCTGGATAAGGAGCGCGATGATCTCACCTTCGCGGGGTGCTGGATCCACATTAGAAGAGGCTTTGCCGAAGATGTGGAAAATCTCAGGAAACAGCAGAAAAAGTCGAAGGATGAATCTGCACCATCGGTCGAAGAATCGAATTCCTATAAGGCATTACTGATGATCGATACGATGGCTAAATACGAACGAGAGTTTGCATCACTTACTCCGGAAGAACGTGTCAAAGCACGGCAGAAGAAAACTGCCCCTATGGTGGACGTCTTTTTCACGTGGCTGAAGACTGCCTCAGAGCAGACACTTCCGAAATCCCTGAGCGGCAAAGCCATCCAGTATGCCCTTAATGAAGAAAAATACCTTCGTATCTTCCTTACGGATGGTTATGTTCCGATGGACAATAACGCGGCGGAGCGAGGTATCCGCAGCTTCACAATCGGACGGAAGAACTGGTATCTCATAGACACCATCCACGGGGCGAAGTCCAGCGCGATATTGTACAGCATCGCCGAAACGGCAAAAGTGAATCACCTAAAGCCGTATGAGTATTTCAAGTATCTCTTGGAGGAGATCCCGAAGCATGGGGCGCTGGAAAATGATTCCTTCATAGAGGATCTGCTGCCTTGGTCCGAGAAGCTTCCGGATCACATACGGAAAAGCGATCCGCCGAAGTCAAAGCCATCGAAAAAATGATCAATGTTTGTTCATGAGGTCGTTCCGAAAGGAGCGGCCTTAACTTTGTCAAAGTACCGATTATTTACCACTTACGCCGCTAGGCGCACCGCAAAAAGGCACTCCCTCTCAGATTGATTCTGAAAAGGAGTGCCTTGAAGGTTTTTTGCCTATGATTTTCCCCGGATCAATACAGCTTGGCACCTGCCGGGATATGGTTGTCAACCATCAGAAGATGAAGTTCTTCGTCTTCGCTGTCCTTCTTGTTGTTCACAGCGGAGAGAAGCATTCCGCAGGAGTCGATGCCCATCATCTTTCTCGGCGGGAGATTGGTGATGGCGATCAAGGTCTTTCCGACCAGCTCTTCCGGCTCATAATAAGCATGAATTCCAGAAAGAATGATACGGTCAGTGCCGGTTCCATCGTCCAGGACGAACTTCAGAAGCTTCTTGGACTTCGGAACAGCTGAGCATTCTTTTACCTTCACCGCCCGGAAATCGGACTTGCTGAAGGTGTCGAAATCGACCTGCTCCTCAAAGAGCGGCTCAATCTTCACGTTTGAGAAATCGATGCTGTCGTTCGGTGTGAAGAATCCGCTCCTGTCTTCAGAAGTGGCCTTCTCTCCGGCTGCTTCTCCATCGGCATCTTCTCCGCTCTCTGCCTTCACAGATGATGAAGAAGCTCCGTTTTCAGGCGAAGCAGCAGAGGTTCCACTGCGGAGTGTCGGGAATCCATTTCAAATATTTTTTAGATGATCTGTTTCCACTTGTTATCGCAGGTTTCGTCCCGGTGCTGCCTGAAATCGACTGTCTGCCTCAAACATATTGTAATAAAGGAGTGATACGAATGGAGCTTGACACCTTTACGAATTTACAAGGTTCTCAAACGCGAGGTGTTATACATAGCGGCAGTAGGGGGCTTGACACCTTTACGAATTTACAAGGTTCTCAAACTTTGCTGCCGGCAATTACACACAGATAAAAGCTTGACACCTTTACGAATTTACAAAGTTCTCAAACTCCGGTGCAACGCTATAAAACTTTGAAAAAGCTTGACACCTTTACGAATTTACAAGGTTCTCAAACTTCAACCTCGCTGAGTTCCTGTCCGAGCATGCTTGACACCTTTACGAATTTACAAGGTTCTCAAACGTTGCCACCGCAATACGGAGCGCGTTAACGCTTGACACCTTTACGAATTTACAAGGTTCTCAAACCCTAATGACCGTGGTTTCCATTGGTTCATCGCTTGACACCTTTACGAATTTACAAGGTTCTCAAACGAGGATATCTCTACTAAGATCGAACATTAGCTTGACACCTTTACGAATTTACAAGGTTCTCAAACCATCAGCAGGAACAATGTCCCTTTTCTTTGCTTGACACCTTTACGAATTTACAAGGTTCTCAAACTCAGATGGGACAGAGATCCCATTGATTATCGCTTGACACCTTTACGAATTTACAAGGTTCTCAAACTTAGATGATAGCGAGATCGCTACAATATGCGCTTGACACCTTTACGAATTTACAAGGTTCTCAAACTGTAATCTGTGCTGACCATTCCTGTAACCGGCTTGACACCTTTACGAATTTACAAGGTTCTCAAACTGCCGTGGGCGACAGTGTATTCTGAGATTGGCTTGACACCTTTACGAATTTACAAGGTTCTCAAACCTCAAATGGTCTTCACCGAACCTCCTCTGCCTGGTTTGCAGCATAAATTCAAAGGTTTTTCTGAATCAAGCACATGTCCTTATCAATAATATAGCGCTTATCACCTGTTCTGTCCATAGGTTCCGTTCCCTCAATAAGAAGCAGATATACCTTATGATTTACACAGCTTTCCACTAATTCACAGTATTCATCATTCGAAAGAAAACTTCCTAAATTCATAAAAACCATTACCGGAAGAAAAAGTAAATCTGAGCAGACCCTCACTTCCATCAAAAGTTTCTCTATGAGAGAAAGTCCCTCTTCCTCTATTCTTAAATCAAACAACTTGTATAAATCTTCGTCTTTAAAGTCAATATCATAGATTAGTCCATCAAACCGTACAGCTCCTAGAATTCTATCAAAATATTGAATTACCGCTGTTAACAACTCGCTCCGTTCTTGAGGTAACTCCATTGCTGCACAGCTTATTGTTTTATATAGTTTCCCGATAATTTTCCGATTATTCAGAATATCCTCGAAAGGATTCAGCTGTAAAAATATATTTTTTTCCAATGACAGCAGTTGATTCCCTTCAGATAAAATCACATCATCTCCTTCCGAATTCATCTGGCTCAGAATCGCCGATATCATTTTTTGAAGATGCTGAGGATTCTCAATAACAAGTGTAACCGGTCGCAATTCATCTAACTGCAAATCCACATTACAGGGCGAATAAATCCATCTCATAGAATTATGAGCCTCCTATCATCAGTAATGATTTCCGATGCCGCCTCACCTACTACATATTCCATCTTCGAATACTCTTTTTCCGTGACTCTCAAGACCTGAACCAAGCCACTCTTCGGCTTATTCTTCTTGATATTGGATAGCATGGTTTCAGCCGCTGTTGAATTTTGTGCAAGTTTGCAATAGATACTCTCCTGTAGCATCAAGTATCCATTCTTAACCAGAAATTTACGAAATGCTCTATATTCTTTTCGGTCTTCTGCAGTATCTATCGGAAGATCGAACATTACCAGAACTCTCATATATCTATAGCTCATTTTGATAAAACCGAATTAATGACTCATCTTTATCCTCTAATGCATCGAATACACTATGTGTATAAATTTTAACAGCATTTCCAATATATTCTTTCCTACCATTGATTGAAACTTCCTGCTCTAAAAGAGCTAACATCTGATGTTTCTCATCTGTTTCAAATTTGTCCGGCTGATGAGTGATGACACATTCATCAACCAAAGGTCGGAATGGTTCCATTAAATCCGATGCCAAATTAAATGGATTAAACATATTATCATGAAAGAGCCCTAATTGCGTAAGATAACCATTGGCGACAATCTCCCGGGTAAAAAGAGACAAGATAAGGCTATATCCATAATTCAAAGCTGCATTAATTGGTGAGTCCTGAGCTCGAGTGAATTTTTTCCCAAACAGTGCATTGAAATACACTTTAGCTGCATGTCCCTCGCGATTTGTAGTATCACCCAAAGTCATCTCAGCCAGATATCCTTGCAATTTATCTCCTTCCGACAATTTATGACGTAGTAAAACTTCAGATTGCTTGCGAATCTTTTCCGAAACAATTTCTGTCCAGACGGCACTCTTAATATCCTCAGACCATTGGATCTGACTACGAACTTTTGCACTGGTATCATGGCTTCCGTAATATGGCATCAACTCCGCACAGGGATTCCTTCTTTGATCGCAGAACACAACTTTCACCTTGTTTCGGACCAGTTCTGCTAAAAGATAGCCTGTCATAGCAACCGCTGTGTTCTCAATCATAAGAAGCTCTATTTCATTAATAAAGATTCTCTTGGTCTCTTCACCCCGGACTACGAGATATCCATTCTCGTAGTCCAGTTTTGCATTGTGTGAGACCACAACAGTCCGCCAACTCATAGCGTAAGCAGATCTGTTTTCTGCTCAAAAAGACCTGTCACGGATTGAGAAATTAATTCACAGCTTTTTAACCCTGTAAGCTTCTTGTTAATCAAAGATTTTCCGGAATGCTTTGATTCACCAATCATAGTTAAATCTGCTTCATTGACTCTACCTGATAATTTCATGATTTCCTGAAGAACGCTTACTTGCTGATCTAACGAAAGGTTTTCAAAAGCAGGCTGACTTTTCTGCAATTTTTCACCAACCGGGTTAGGTCTTTTACAAAAAATTCCGGTCGTATGCTTTTGCTTTAAGAACTCATAGAACCTGATATTATCTTCCCTAGTAATACCAATTTCATCTCCTTCGATCTTTTTAGCAATTCTGGCAGCATCCAATCGAATCTGTTCATCTGTCAGGTTCATATCAGCTACCTTTTTCATTTTCTTTGCGTATCGAGCCAACTTATTCCCAAGTTTCAATTCTTCCGCATTTACCATAACAAGCCGATTCCCTGATTTTCCACTCAGATAACAGTCGAAGCCATTAATCCGTAGTTTGGAGTAGATTTTAATCCTGTTCAAACAGATTCTTGGTTTTACTAAGCCAAGACTATTTTCTGCGTATGTTAATAAGTCCTTATCATCTTTGATTTTCGGAGCAATATAAACCGGCATTGCTTCAATGGTACGAATTCGCTTTTTTCTTGCTTCATGCTCTACAAGGAAAAAGTAGGACGTAGCGATATTCGTGACTCCACCATACCGGTCAACATCTGAAAGCCTCTGATCCCCTGTCTTTATCGGCAGATAGGCTCCATCTGCCTTGCTCTTTTTAGCCATTTCCGCAGAATCAATCGTCTGGTGAGCAATGCCGCCTTTCGCACAATAATTCATATAGGTCACAAGCGGGGTCTGCTTCTCCATCACTGCTTTTACGGTTGCAATAGATTGATTTTTCCCCACATCCCATGCAAGAATTCCATTTCTTTCTACCGTATGCTCGAAGATCTTACCTGCTCCAAGGTTATAGCTGTATTTCTTAGCGTTCTGCCTCCATTCCTTCACAAAACTTGCTGGTGAAGATGTAAATTTCGTGTGATAAACATTTCCTACGACAATATTCAGATAGGCATCACCAGCATGATGAAAGTCATTGACTTCCCGGCACTTATACAAGGAGAACTTATTCCGAAAATCCGATACATTTCCAGCTTTGGAATAGATTACCCTTGTTTCATCAGAAGGCATTAATTCCTCAAGAAGATGCGTAATCGTCTTTACAGCCTGACTGGTTTCTACAATCTGCCTGTTGATAAACTCCGCACGCTCTGCATCTGTAAAGTCCGTAGATCTTGTAAGCCTCTGGAATTTTGTCTGAGTGATCAATCCTTTATCCAAAAGCATTTTCCAGTATGAGATCTGCCTCTCGCGGATACTGTTCTCAATCGGGTAATGATCTTTCTTATGAGTATTCTCTGTTTTCTCCACAAGAACAAGATTATTGTCCAGGCTGTCATCTTTTACAAAATGGCGAGGATAAATATGATCCAGATCGTATTTCGTATTATTCGTCAGAAGCTCATGGAGGTCGATCGGTTTTCCTGTATACATACTCCTTCCCATCTGCGTAAAGTACAGATATAACTTCTTGTTTCTAAAATCAGCCTCCGAGAACTTCTCCAACTCTTCACTCCATTCAAAGTTTTCATCTTGAATTTTCTTGTAAAGATCGGAAAACTTCTTCTTTCTGCTGGTCGTACGTTTCTTCTCACCATCACCTCGTGTCATCTCCACAAATACTCTCGAAGGAGCATGTCCCATGACCTTTATGATTTCTCTAAGGATTAAAATTGTTTGCCAAACCATCCGTTTGACCGGTGCCGAGAGATATCTTCCCTCCAGATCCTCCAGCTCGATTGACATCAGATCTTTTTGAATATCGTTATCAAGAGACTCTAATTCTTTAAGGAAAGTAAAATCCGATGATAGTAACTCCATCAGATTATAGGAATCTTCTTCCATCCAGCGAAGAATGGATTTTACCTCTCCGGTATGAGTATTTGCACCTTCCATATGCAGAAAAGCTGATGATAGCCGTCCCCATCCAGAAAATTTCATTCCAAGCACACGATTCAATGCTTCTTCCGATAACTGCTCTGTTGAATAATACTCACGGATCTTTTCGCGCAGGAAGTTCTTAGAATCAGCATATACCGTAGACCAACGGATAATGTCCTCTGCCATCTGTTCCTGTGAATAAGTCAGCTTATCCGTTTTCAATACCTCGCAAAAATGATGATATGTAGCTAACGAATTTTGAAATTTTTCATCCGCCATGCCAGAGATAACAACATCATCCGCTTTTGTTTTCCCATTTGACAGGTTATGGGACACAAGGAAGCTTTGAAGTCCTTTCTTCGTTACTCTTCTTCCCTTCGCAAATAGTTCATCAAAGATGATCTTCTTTGCCTTTGCATCAGGTTTTCTTCCATCAATTCGTATATTGTTAAACTCATTCAATAATGCAAACCGTGCATACATTAAAGACTGGCGTGGTAACACCTGTTCCCCACGAAGATAGGTGCAATGACCAATCAGATGATTCATAAATTCTTCAGATGACTTCTTCTTGTCAATCTTCTGGTCAAAATTCCATGGATAAACACGACCGGGTTCTTTTCTTACAGACCATGCATGATTCTTTCCATCATTGTAAACAGGGCCAACATAATAAGGTATCCGAAAAGAAAAAGTCATCATTATTTTTTCTTCCGGTGAAAATCCACTTTCATCTTTCACTGACAGAAATGGAAATTTGCTTTCCGCATTTTTCAGTATTGCCTTTAATTCAGCCTCATACACCTGATAAGGAATTACTCCATTATCGTTTGTTCTGATCTTGGGCAGAAAGGTTCCCTTCTCCATATCATCGAAAACCAAGCTGACTTCCGGGATATTTTTTACCGAATCAAGATCATTTTGTATGGTTTTATAAAGTTCTCCAATACTACTCTTCCCCTTTCTTCTTATCGCAGAACCATTCTTCGGTGTCTTATATTTGACAGACCCTACATACGCACTATAGTTTTTCAGCTTATCTTCCATCTTCCGGAACATGGTATGGTATTTTTCCGGTGCGTATTCCTTATAAATCTTTTTCAGCGTTTTCAAATCTTCCTGGTGCTTATTGTAGATATCTACTCTCGCCTCAGAAATGTATCGATAACCTTTCATGATATCGGAAAGCAGTCCAAAATCATGGATTTTCTTTATTGCCAATAAAACCTCATATTCTTCCGGGAACAGAATTTCTTCGGCTTTTTGCATGGATTCTTCCAAATTTCCATCCTGGAAAGAGAAAGAGAGCTTTCCCTCTTCTTCATCATATTCCCTTGGAAATGCAGCGCTTACTTTTCCTTTTCTTCCACACATCCACTTCAAAAATTCTTGCTGAGGTTTTTGCTTTTTGGTAATATCAAGCAGCTCTGAGAGCTTTTCACTCTTTTCCATCATGGAATACGATTTGGATGACAGGATCTCCATCAAGTTCGACGACAGATCCTCTTTCCACTCCGGTATCGAGATGTCGATCTGGCTGTCATCCTGACGAGCGTCTTTAGCCTCTTCGATGGCTTCCCATAAATCACGGTACAAAGGACCGAATTCTTGCATAGAGTCTACATTCAGATTTGGATTCAAAAAATTGCCACGGTATTTATAGATGCTGTGAAGCCCCAGATATAGCAGTCGTATATCGTAAACATCTAATGTTTCGATCAGATATTTTCTTAGATGATATACGGTTGGAAAGTGTGCATAATACTCTCTGTCTGTATAATGATCATCTGCAAATAATGCATATGGCTGATGCTCTGTTTTATCTTCCTCAAAGAATTTACTATCCGCCAGGCGCTGTAAGAAACCCGGATCGACTTTGTTCAGCTCATCAGAAAAGATCTCATTCAAGATCCCGATTCTTAGTTTACGTCTTTGCAAACGTCTCCTGGCAGTTCGATGACTTCTCCGATCTGCTGCCGTCTGCGCTTCCGGAAAGAGACGAACACCCCACAGATCTTTTCCTTTCGCCCGGAGCAAATGATAACTTGGGTCTGTTACTGCAAACCCAACAGAGTTGGTTCCCATATCAAGTCCTACATAGTAATCTCCAGAATACATTTTGTCCCCTTCCTATTCATCTAACCTACTTTTCCCTACAATTGCTTGTTATGGCAGAAAGCAATATGACACCCATACAAAAATCATAATTGTCAAGCATAAATGAAAATGTCTCGAAAAAACTTTAACATGAGCCCCGGTTTTCAGGGGCTTTTATTTAATATCCGTGTTAACACTCTAATCATGCACTTTTTAGATCTT
>NZ_JBQHWP010000034.1:0-14862 GCF_052063915.1 Bilifractor sp. HCP3S3_D3 | reverse complement strand
TCCTTCAGATTCCATCTCGCGGTGGACACCCTTGCTGTTCGGCTATCCCCTTCCCACTGCCGGGCGGGGTCGGGACTTTCACCCTTTGGAACGTGCGCCCGCCGGGCGCACCAACGAGATAAAACACGCTGCGCGAGTTTTATCTCGCTATCGCGACGCTCGCCGCACACGAATACTTCGCATTCGGCTGCGGCTCACTGTTCGCGTAAAAAAGGCCGGAGACTGACAACGCAGCCTCCGGCCCACACAACGCATAATTATTACTTGAGGGTAACTTTTGCGCCCTGCTCCTCAACTTTAGCCTTGATATCATCAGCCTCAGCCTTGGAAGCACCCTCTTTGATCATCTTCGGTGCGGAATCAACAAGATCCTTCGCATCCTTCAGACCAAGTCCGGTGATCTCACGAACAACCTTGATAACCTTAACCTTGTTCGGGCCAACCTCAGTCAGCTCAACGTCGAACTCGGTCTTCTCCTCAGCAGCCTCACCAGCGCCAGCGCCGGCAGCAGCTACTACAACGCCTGCAGATGCAGATACGCCGAACTCTTCCTCGCAAGCTTTTACGAGATCATTTAACTCAAGTACAGATAACTCTTTAATAGCAGCAATAAATTCTTCTGTTGTTAACTTTGCCATTGTAATTTTCCTCCAATTTAGTATTTGAATCTACTCTGTGATCCGGATCTGATAAAAACGGATCGGTAATAAACGGATCTGTGACTATGCACAGATTTCGCCGCAGATTATTCTGCAGCCGGTGCAGCCTCTGCCTCGCCATCCTTCTCCGCGATCTGTTTGATAACGCGCGCGAAGTTTGCGATCGGGGCCTGGATGCTTCCGAGCAGTCGGCCCAGCAGAACCTCTCTGCTTGGTACCTCTGCAAGAGCTTCAACAGCTTTCTGATCGTAAAGGCTGCCTTCAACGACACCCGCGATCAGCTCAAGCTGCGGATTCTTCTTTGCGAAGCCCGCAAGAATTCTCGCCGGAGCAGTCGCATCGTCCTTGGAAATGGCGATGGCGTTTGTTCCGTTCAGATACGGTACAAGGCTTTCATAATCCGTACCCTTGAATGCAAGATGCATCATTGTGTTTTTGTAGACTTTGTAGTTTACGCCGGCCTCTCTCAGGGATTTACGAAGCTCGGTATCCTGTGCTACGTTAAGTCCGCTGTAATTCACAAGGACTACGGAAGCAGCACCGTCAACTGCGCTGGAAATCTCATCAACGACCGGTTTCTTCAGTTCTACCTTTGCCATGATCTGGTATACCTCCTTATTTTGATGTGTGTACCAGCCAAATAAAAAAACCGTCCGGGCATGCCGGGCGGTCTGAATTCTTCATAAATGAAAAGAATCGACATCCTCGGCAGGCGGTATTCCGCTTACGTCTTTCGACACCTGCTGTCTTCGGCGTGATACAAATGGTATCTTATCGCGCAGCCTTGAAAATGTCAAGTCCTTTTTCAAGCTCTTCCAGAATGCTTTGAGAGTACTTTTTCATGTTCTTCGAGAATGCTTCGAGAGTACTTTTTCAAGCTCTTCGAGAGTGCGAAACACAGAGTTAGTGACGTTCGCCCTTATGCCGGAATATCAGGAATTTACTTGCTGCATAATTCAAAATAATGACAACAACATTTGAAATTACCTTTACCACCATATCATTATATGAGAGCAGATCAACGAAAATAAACATCGCCGCAAGATCTACAAATTCAGTTCCCATTCTGCAGCCAAAAAAGGAAATAACTTCCTTTGCCACAGCCTTCTTTGTATCTGCCTCGCTGTGAAAAACCCACTTGCGATTTGTTAAGTAGGCAAATGTTACAGAGACAACCCATGCAAGAATTGTCGATACCGTCACCGGAAGTTGAAGCGGGTGCGCAAATACCCAATACGACGCAATATTTACCAGGGTAGTCAGCACCCCGAAGATTGCATACGGAATCAGATCCTTGTATTTCTCAATAAGATTTGAAAAACTCATAAGAGAGCCTCCTCAGTTATTGGCCGGAATGAAAAATTGCATTCGTAAACACATTCTCCTTCTCACGTTCTGTGCACATCGCACCGGAAACGATCCTGATCCCGACACAGATAAGAAAAAGATAGCAAAGGAATCTTGGGCGTCCCTTGCTTGCGTAGATCGTAGGAGAGAAACCCATCATCCACATCGACGCAAGTCCGCCGAAGAAAAATGAGAATCCAATGATTTCTAATTTTTCAGGATGAATGATCAGAATACAGCATCCAAGATAAACATATGCCAGAAAATGTATCACACTGCAAATCGCCAGTAAGGCACTGAATCCAAAATTCACTGTATCGACAGGGACAAGTTTAAACAAATTGGAAAGGAAATACTCCCTCCCCAGATTCGTCAGACCGATTCTGTTAATCGTACAGAGCACAAAGAACACCAGCATGATATCCGCACCGATCACAACAGGGTCATTTCGTTTTCTGTTCTGATGCATAAGAAACACAACTGTGCCCGCCAGGAGAAGAACGATATACATCGCCTCTTCCTCGATGTAATTGATTACATACCAGACGCCCCATAAAACCTTGTCAAGTGTGGAATACATATCGTATTTCGGCATCTGCCCGAGTACTTCAATATGGGACCGCACTGCGTTTCCTGGAAGTCTGCAAAAATAAAATGTACATGCAACAGCAAGAAGGAACAGCACCACAATCTGCCATTTTACCATACGTTTGACGAATACAGAATATAGAAGCAGCAGGAACAGAACGCCGCACATCAATACACCTGCCTGCTCAAAACTCGAGGCATAAACAGCTCCTATTACCGAAATAACATAATCCGGTACTGTGATTTTCTGTCCATAAATAAATTTCACCAGCGGATAAACAGCCGCCAGAAGCGCTGCACTTCCCCAAAGATAAAGGACATTTGCACATTTCCAGAACACCGTCCCGGTCAGGACACTTGTCGGAATCAATATAAAAATAAGTGCTGGTATAAGGCCGTAAATAAAGCCTGCGCGGAACACTCCATCCGCATCGAATACTTTTTTTATATAGATAACAAGCAACACCCATGCAAAAGCGTTAAACAAATAAAAAATAACCGAAGGAAACTGCAGCAGGATAACAAGAAGTCCCTGCGGAACAATTCTTCCACCCCAGTTATTCGAGAACCACTTCACCCAGCCTAAGAAACCGCCAAAGCGCTCAATACCAGCCTGAAAAACCAAGTCATCCGCCCGGCTCACCATATAGCAGCTCAGAACGAAAAACATGGCATACAGAGCAAAATACCAGATAACTTTTTTTGCCGAATCTTTCTTCATATCCCTCATCCTCATTTAAAGATAATAAAGCTCCTGCGAACCATCTGGATTTTTCCAAATGAGGACAAGAGCCCCCTTTTTGATCCGACCTGACTTTTCTTTTGGAAGTCTGCTCTGAAATCCGCAAAATTGATAATCAATTCCATCATTAATATATTGATCTATATCGTCCCTGTTTTCCAGTTTGGTGGGAAGTATATAAACGGTCTCTCCATCGGTAAAGCCTATATGCATGTTGTTATATACGCTTTTCCTGTATGCGTCATTCCCGTAATTATAAAAGGAATACTCGACCCCCGGTTTGACACACCAGCCCTTCACCAGATAGGAGCCGTCACTACTCACTCCCTGATAGTCAATATTGTATTCAATCTCCTTTCTCTCACCAACGGAGAAAGAATTCAGTTTCTTTTCCTCAATACGATTATCTTCCCGATGAAACAATCCTAATAAAGCGACAGCACAAACGAGTGCTATTGCCATAAATATAGCAACGATTACTCGTTGTGCTTTATCCGCTGACTCTTCAGAAGCATTACTCTTCACGATCAGTTTCCTCCCTGTTGTCAGGTAACGGTTCCCAGGTTTTCTCGCTGATGATATAGCGTGGCCTGTGCTTTGACTCCAGGTATGTCTTCCCCACATACTCGCCTATTATTCCCATTGAGAGAAGCTGAATTCCTCCAAGAAAGCAAATGATACAGACAATGGAAGCCCATCCGGCAACTGTGTTCCCGATCACAGCCATTACAATCGCCCAGATGACGCCGATGAAGCCAATGAGACTCACCCCCACGCCTATTCCACAGATGATCGAGATAGGCTTGATGGAAAGACTTGTAATACCATCAAACGCAAGTGCCAGCATTTTCCTGAGCGGGTAATGACTCTTCCCTGCCATCCTTTCATGACGTTCATAATAAACAGAAGTGCTTTTAAAACCAACCAGAGGGAACATACCGCGCAAGAAAATATTTACTTCCTTAAAATCAGCAAAATGTGCCAGGACTCTTGCGCTTACTAAGCGATAATCCGCATGATTGTAGACAACTTCCGCACCCATATTATTGAGAAACCGGTAAAATCCCTGCGCAGTTGTACGCTTAAACCAGGTATCGGTTTTCCTGCTTGAACGGACCCCGTAGACAATTTCGCTTCCATTGTGATATTCATCCACCATCTTATCCATTGCCGAAATGTCATCCTGTCCGTCACAATCAATAGATATTGTAATATCACACTTGTCCTTTGCCTCCATAAGGCCGGCAAGAACCGCATTCTGATGTCCTCTGTTACGTGACTGCGAAATTCCGATGAAATGATCATCTGATTTCGATAACCCCATAATGATGTCCCATGTATCATCTCTGGAGCCATCATTTACAAATAAGATCCTGCTGTCTTCACTGACTTTTCCGGCAGAGATCAGCTTATTCAACTCCTTCAAAAATAATGGAGCGGTTAACGGGAGAACATCGCGCTCATTATAGCATGGAATAACTATCCACAGTCTTGGTTGCCGCATTCTTTCCACCTCATTCAAAAATGCACATTATCGAAAATTCTGTTTCATATATAAAATATCCATATCACAATATCACAATCGATTGCCTAAATCTATATAAAGTATCAATATTGAAACAGAAATCATGATCCCGGTTACTGTTCGCATAAAAAATATCCTGCCATCTGACATCTGATCAGCTGGCAGGATGTAAATCCGTTCATTTATCATACGATAAAATAAGCATTATTTTCTTCAATTGTTAGATACCGCGTGTTAGATGTCACTCAATAAAATGAGCACGATTTCTCCGATTTGTCAGGTTCCCTTTTGCTTCCTCAATTCTGTCTCGAGTAGTCGAGATATTTCCAGGTACCTTTCTGACCGTAAGTAATCGCAAATCCATTCTTGTGAACTCCCTGTTCAAAGGATGGATCAAATACATGGGTTCCACCATTATAATTATCGATTTCCACCCATCCATGTTCTTCTCGTCCTCCACCCGATGTTGCAACATAGCCAACAACCCAGTGTGCATCATAACCCAGAGCTTTTGCCATCTCATAAAACGAAGCTGATTTTCCGTAACAATCACCGCTCTGATTTGTAAAGGCAAGAGTGGCAAAGTATCTGGCTCCTCTGGACGACGGTATATCCATTGATATGTATCTGAAATTTCTTGCCCAGTTGTATGCAGCTCTCAGATCCCATCCTATCTGATCCAGTCTTGCGCAGGCCAGTGGATAAGCATCCCGGACTGTGTATTGATGGAACGTATTCGCCGTACTTCCGGGCGCGCTGCTTCCCTTGGCAACTATACGGATCTCCATCGCCTCCAGACGATACCCATAACCGGCGGATCCGCAGTCCGCCCCGTTTGACGCCCATCCGGTCCAGCCGAATCTCTGCACATGCGTGCGATAATACACATCAAAACAATCTGCCATCTCACCAGTCAGCCGGATCCGGATCGCCTCCAGGCGAAGTCCCTTTCCTTCTGTTCCGGACAATTCTCCATCAGCCTTCCAGTTCCGTTCCCATCCAAGTCTCTGTATATGTGAGCAGTACAAAATCCCGCCTGTGAATCCGGTTGTCTTGTTCAGATGGATCTTCAGCGCCTCCATCCGCAGTCCCTGTCCGGTCGTCCCGCTAAGAGCTCCGTTTGAAACCTCTCCCTGGCCCCATCCGTATCTCTGCACATGGGTCTGATAGGTTACTGTCGGGACGGTGAGATAAGCAACACTACGGGCGGCAGATCTCGCAGGTGCCGCCTCTCCCTTCTTCACAATTGCAACCTCATACGCCTCGACACGGCGGCTCAGATTCGTTGTTCCGGCCAGCTCGCCGTTTTTCGCCCACGCAAGCCACCCAAAGCTCTGCACATGCGCGCGGTAATAGAGATCGTACTTGTCCGCATCGGATCCGGTCAGCTTCATGACAATTGCTTCGACCCTGAGGCTCTGTCCCGTCGTTCCCGCAGCTGCCCCGTCGCTCTGCCATCCGGTCCATCTCTTCTGCTGCACATAAGTATTATATGTGATGCCGAGATTCTGATCGCCTTTCACGCTGGCCCGGATTGCCTCAACACGAAGACCCTTTCCCGTAAATCCCGCGTAAGTATGCGTGGTTTCCCCGGAAATGACCTCTTTGTCCGGCCACCCTGCCCGCTGGACATGAGCCGCATAGCTGACAACAGGCATTTGAGCGTCTTCTCCCTCTTCCTCTTTTTCTTCTTCGGACTTCTCAGAAGTTTCCTTCGTTTCCGATGGGTTGGATCCAGCTTCTGTCGTCCTGCTGAAGTCCTCCTTCGCTGAGGGGCTTCCACCTGTCCCGCTTCCGGATCCAGTTGTCACAGATTCTTCCGTCTCATTCGCTGATGAAGACACAGAAACCGAAGAAACTGCAGAAGGTACCACGTCCTCAGCCAGAACCGGGAGCGCAGTAAACAGCATTCCTATGGTAGTGATCGCCATGATAGATTGAACGAAAAACTTCTTTTTCATACAGCTTCCTCTCACCTCAATTCATTTCCCATCCCTGCAGCAGAATTCTTATTTCTGATAGAATCAGCGATCTCCTATTATCGTTTTTCTGCTCTTATCTCAAAGAGCCCCATATATCACAACCGCCTTCGGACGCCTCAGAGCTGCTTCCGGATTGTCTCCATAATCTTCTCCGCTGATTCGAAGTTCTCCGGGAGGATATCCTCCAGAGGAATCTGAATATCAAAGGCATCATTAATTTCCTGGATCAGAAGCATCATATCAAAAGATTTCAATACACCTCCGGAAACCAGATCTGTTCTTGTAAAATCCTCTCCGGGTTTGATCTCATCCAGAATGTTCATCAGTTTTTCCATAGAATTATCCATTAGTTTTTCTCCTTTTTTATCACATTTTTTCACACTTGCTGCTTGTAACAATTACTGCTTGTTTCGTTGTGTGTTTGTTATGCTGTGTGTTTCTTACTCTTGCTGCCTCTTACCCATGCCGCTTTCCGTTCCTCTTTGAATCACATAAGAATATCGGATTCTAAGGGAGACAGCTGCATCAAAAATCAGAGATCCGCGGCATTGCTTTTCAGTTTTGCCCGGTCGATTTTTCCATTCAGGTTATGTGGCATGGAATCGAGATGGACGCGGCGCCCGGGGATCATATATGCCGGCAGCATCTTGGCCAGTTCTTCGTTTACAAAAGATTCTTCCGCCTTACCTGTATAGAAGAGAACAATCCTCTTTTTCGCTTCGTTGTATACACAACAGTTTTCCTCAACCCCTTTTATTGCGGAGACATTTGCCTCAATGTCGCCCAGTTCAATTCTCTGTCCCATATATTTGATCTGGAAATCCTTGCGGCCGACAAAGATGATCTCTCCCTGGTCGTTATACTGCACGAGATCTCCCGTATGATAGATCTTCTCCTCATAACAGGAGTTCAGAGGGTTCTGTGTGAAAACACGGTCTGTCATCTCCTGATTCCTGTAATACCCGTAGGTGAGGGAATTGCTGCGCACACAGAGTTCTCCGGATCCCCCCGCGCTGTCCGTAATTCTCCGATTGTTCTCATCCAGGATCATGAAATCATAGTTCCGGAATGGTTTTCCGATCGGGAGCCGCGCATTTTCCGGAAATTCCCGGTCAACAAAGTAATAGGACCCGCCGTCAGTAGTTTCTGTCGGTCCGTACTGGTTGATGAAATCAGCCTGAGGAAGTGCCTCCCTCCACATATTCAATTGTTTGATCGGCATAATTTCTCCACCGAACATGACCATTCGGACAGTGGAGAGATCCGAAAGCTTCAGAGCCTTCAGATTAGCCAGAACCACGAGCTCTGACGGCACCCAGTACAGTACGGTCACCTTTTTTTCTTCCAGAAAACGCATCAGAAGTGCGGGGAAGGAAAAATAAAGGCGGGGAATGATGCAGGTAGTGCTTCCGTTTCGGAGTGTAGAATAAACATCAAGCAGTGACATCACAAAATACAGGGGCGCCTCGTTACCCATTACATCGCGGTTTGTGAAATGAAAGGCATCGGTTGCCGCATCCACATAGTCTACCACCGCGCGGTGCGGGGTAACGACACCCTTTGCCGTTCCGGTAGAGCCCGAGGTGAAGAGCACATATAAGACATCTGTGGGCAGGATCTTGTTCATGACATCCAGAATTTCTTCTTCCTCGCAGGCAGATTCCTGCGCGTCCTCATAGACCAGAATCTCCGCGCCGCCTTTTATGGAAAGGACAGCGCTTTCGTGTGACCGGTCCGTGAGGATTACCGCCGGGTCCAGAACATTCAGGATATGCCGGATCCTTGTATCTGGCATCTGTGTATCAAGAACGGTATAAAAATTGCCGCTATATGCAATTCCGAGCATTGCGGGTATACATTCCACACGCTTGTCCATGTACACGGCCACCGGTTTTTTGAAGAGGCGACGCCTCACCAGCGCACCCGCGACATGAAGAGCTTCCTGCCTCGTTTCCGAAAAGGTAATCGTGCGATCCTTGTCAACATATGCGGCCTTATCCGGATACTTCTTTGCCGTCTCCTCCAGATATTCCATAACAAGCTTTGCCATGTATTTTCCTCCATATAAATCCGGCTGCATCAAATGCATGAATGCCAGTACATTATCCCGTATCTGGACTCATCAGAACCGCAGCACGGAAGTCTCTCATATTTCAAAGTCCTTTGCATTGCAAAGTCACTCGCAATTCGACGCCTCTCCCATTTCGAGATCTCTTGAGGCTCCGGCTTTATGATTTCTTTTCGAACAGCATATCTCTTAACAGAACTGAAAACTTTTCCGCACTGTCTCCGTTCATATGCCCGTCATAGTCAACAAAGCAGGACACGTCATGCGAAAAACTGCTGTAGTATTCGCGGTTGAAGTTGTAATACTCTACCCCGTTTCTCTTCATATAATCACTCAGGTAATCCCAGGCGGCCTCATAATTTTCCGGAAAAGACACAAGCGAACGATCCGGCTGGGGAAGTGTAGTTGCAACAAGCCGGATATTATTTTCATCGCACAGACGGACTATTTTATTAAGATAGGAGATATTATCTTCCTTTACCTTGTCCTTTTCAAAAAGGACCGGATTCCAGCCGGGAAAGTTCTCTTCCGCAACCGGATAACGCTCGATAAATCCATCCGCATGATAGACCATATTCGCTGTGCTGAACTGATCCGCACTGTAATCGCCGCTCAGTTTCACCCTCACATTGGATGGAATCCTCGGAAGCATACTCTTCAGAGGATACTCATAGGATGGAAACAACAGTGCCCGGAAATCGCTTTCCGGCATAATTGCAGCCAGATAGCTGAGTTTTGCCGCTGAAAACGGAAATTCGTGATAAAAGAGCAGGTAGTTGTTCCCCTTTTCCTTTTCCGTCACAAGGTATCCCGGATCAACATCCAGGATCACTGTAGATGGCCGGTTCTCTTCCACAGCCAGCTTCAGCATATAGTAGGAATCGCACAGATACTCTCCTCCGTTCGCCAGGTTATGTCCCTTCAAACCCGTTCCCTTCAGCAAAGTATCCGGATCAATGCCCATGCGTGAGTTGGAGGTTCCGAGAATGACCACATCGTTCTGCCCGGATGCCAGAGCATGCACGTCATTGCGGACATATGTGCAGGGATACAAAAGCAGATCGAGAAGCAGCAGTATGGCAGTAAAAACCGCCACACAGCCCACAAACTTCAGCACAGCGAAAATTTTAGTATTGTGCATAGATAAAACCTCTTTCTGCCGCCATTGGCGAAAGCAGAGCAGTCACAGCCAACAGGGCGGTAAAGATCAGAACCTGTACGAGAACCGGGCGTCGGGAAAGACATTCCCGAACCTGCATCCCCCGTTCCTGAAGAAGACTGACGATGAACAGCAGAACGACACCGGATCCCAGAATGATCAATGCCGTCGGCGTGTAGGAGGCGCCGAGCCTGCCGGCAGCAATAGATAAAAACTGGGAGGGGTGCAGTCTTGTGAAGCTGAAATAAATTACCTTCAGAGCTTCTCCAAAATTCTTTGTGGTGTCAAAGAGCCAGCCGATGTTTACAAGGATAAACGTCCGGATGATGGTAAAGAATTTCCAATACATCGATTTTTCGTTGACACGAAGAGCCGTTTTCCATTTCCGGAAGGAGTCACCAAGAAGGTTGCTCGCAGCAATGAGCACACCGTTATACAGTCCCCACCCGATGTTGTTGAGGGCGGCTCCATGCCAGAGTCCGACCACAAAAAAAACGATGATACTCGAGATGCACATCGGGATCAGGAGCCCAGTTCTCTTGCCGAAGCGTTTTCTGGCATTTTTTCCGACCTTGCCCATCCACCGGGAAAGAGTCAGGGGGTACATGACATAGTCACGCATCCATGTACCGAGGGTGATATGCCAGCGGCGCCAGAAATCGGAAATGGATACCGAAAAATAGGGACGCCGGAAATTTTCATCCAGACGGACCCCGAAAAGTTCAGCGATTCCAAGAACAAAATCAATGCCTCCCGAGAAACTGCCATACAGTTCAACGGAGTACAGAAGTACGATAAATATCGCGATACCGGAAAATCGGTCAAGGTCGGCACAGATGGCCTTACGATAAAGTCCTGCCCAACCTGCCAGAAGCATGCTCTTGAACAGTCCCCATACCATACGCATCAGACCAAATCTGAGATTCCGGAAAGATAATTCGTGTCCTTCGAGCAGCTGCGGCATTAAGGTCTTGTACCTTCCGATGGGTCCCTGAACCAGCTGCGGAAAGAACGAAACAAACAGCATATAATGGAAAAAATTCTTCTCTGCCCCGGTTCGTTTCCAGTATACGTCCAGAATATAACTCACCGTCTGAAAAGTGTAGTAGGAGATTCCAAGAGGAAGCAGAATACCCTTCAGGGAAAAATCCCCATGAAGAATCTGACCGAAAATTCCCAGAATATCATTGGTGTATTTCAACACACCCAGCATGGCAAAATCAAGCACCATGCCGAGAATAACAATTCTTCTCGCCCTCTTGCGGGATTCCTTCCTGTCTGTGTATCTGTCATAAATTCGTCCGATTGCCATCCCTGTCAGATAAGTGACAATTGCGGAATACAACAGACAGAGGAATGCGGGAATGCCGCAGGACAGATAGAAGACAATGCTCGCCGCAAGAAGCACAACCCAACGCCGGCCACGCGGCACCAGATAATAACAGAGCAGACAGACTGCCAGAAAGAGAAAAAAAAGATTTGATGTCAGTGACATGGTCTCCTCCTCGGAAACGTAATATACAGACGGGATATTCGCAATATGATAACGGTACAGGCAGACAAGGAAAACACAGGCATCAGCCCGCGTGCACCATGTGCACTACAACCCTGCCTGCGTCCTCCATAAACATATCCTGTCCTTTACCAGGTCAGTCCGTCGTCAATACATCCTTCGCCTGAGTCCGCTCCCTGATCCGTAGCAACCGGAGCCGGCGTTGCCTCAGCCTGTCCGGCGCCGGAATCGGTCGTATCCGTCGTTGAAGGTGCCGTATAAGAAGCCGACGGGTCGGAATAAGTATCCGACGGAGCCGTGTACGTACTGCTCTCCTCAGGTGCTGCAGCCTGTCCGACAGCTGCCTGATCTGTTGTGCCCTGCTCTGCAGCGGGAGCCTCGGCTGCTGGTGTTTCTGTCGCCGCCTGCGTCGGATCCGGAGAAGGTGTTGCCTTGGATGCCTCCAGAGCCGCCTTCTCTGCATCCTCTGTACTGATGGTTTCACCTGTTGACAGGGAAACATACTTCAGAAACAGGAAGGATCCATCCGTATTCAGCATAATGGATGCTGTCTTGATGTCGTTGACAGGTACGGAATGCAGTTCAAGCTCTGATTGATCATCAAAAGTCAGACGAATCGAATAGTCCGGATTAACGACCGGGGCGGAATCGGATGAATCCTCCGAATTCGCCGACTTAAGAGCTTCGGACTCATCATAATAAAGGGTACGGGTTTCACCGGCCGCGAATTTTTCACCGGATGCAAGCATATTGCTGCCATATGCCTCCTGGCCTGTGTATTTCACGGAAAAACCAGTAATAGCCTTTCCGGTGTCATTCGTCAGTTCCATATGGACGATATTTGTGCCTTCCGCCTTTGTACCGATGATTTTTTCTTCCTCTTTTTCTGCGGAAGAGGAAGAAACCGAACCGGTACTCGAGGAGACAACCGCCTCAAGCGCGGCCGGTGTTTCTGTCACCGACACGGCAGATGACGCGGGAGCGGAAGTTTTTCCGCAGCCTCCCAGAAGAAGCGCAGAACCAGTGAGGATGACCGTCATCGCTGTAAGCGGAATTCTGGTAATGTTGTGCTGGAATTTCTTTTTCATGAATATATCTCCTGATATTGATGTGATTTTAAACGCAGTCTTATTGGTGTCATAATTGCCTGATGCAATATTGCGGTCCTGGACAGCAGACATCCGGTTAGTTTATTCTGCTTCCGCTTGTATATCTCCATGTTCCGGGTTTGCCGTAATAGAGATTGAAGCCGTCACTGCCGCTTTCATGCTGGAAATCCGGATCGAACACTCCGGTACCGCCCTGGTAGTTGTCAATCTCTACCCACGAATGTACGCCGAGACCTCCGGCGCGAAGCGGAACATATCCAAACATAACATGTGCATCATATCCGAGTGCTTTCGCCATCTCATAGAAGCAGCATGCCATCACATAACAGTCGCCGCCTCCTGTAGTAAAGCCGTAGCTTGCGATTGTGCTGACATTGGAAGCCGTCAGTGCGTAAGAGGTGCTGACGTACCGGAGTCCCGCGGCAGCATTCAGCGCACTGCGCAGATTCCATCCCACCTGATCCAGTCGTGCGCAGGCCTGCGGATAGGTGTCACGGATCGTGTATTGATGGAACGTGTTTGCCGTACTTCCGGGCGCGCTGCATCCCTTGGCCACTATTCGGATCTCAATTGCCTCCAGACGATATCCATAGCCGGCGGATCCGCAGTCCGCCCCGTTTGACGCCCAGCCGGTCCAGCCGAATCTCTGCACATGCGTGCGATAATACACATCAAAACAATTTGCCATCTCACCGGTCAGCCGGATCCGGATCGCCTCCAGACGAAGTCCCTTTCCCTCTGTTCCGGACAGCGCTCCGTCAGACTTCCAGTTCTGTTCCCATCCGAGTCTCTGTACATGTGAACAATACGAAATCCCGCCTGTGAATCCGGTTGTCTTGTTCAGATGGATCTTCAGCGCCTCCATCCGCAGTCCCTGTCCGGTCGTCCCGCTAAGAGCTCCGTTTGAAACCTCTCCCTGGCCCCATCCGTATCTCTGCACATGGGTCTGATAAGTTACTGTCGGAACGGTGAGATATGCGACATTCCGTGCGGAAGATCTCGCAGGTGCCGCCTCTCCCTTCTTCACAATTGCGACCTCATACGCCTCGACGCGGCGGCTCAGATTCGTTGTGCCGGCCAGCTCGCCGTTTTTCGCCCACGCAAGCCAACCGAAGCTCTCCACATGCGCGCGGTAATAGAGATCGTACTTGTCCGCATCGGATCCGGTCAGCTTCATGACGATTGCCTCGACCCTGAGGCTCTGTCCCGTCGTTCCCGCGACTGCCCCGTCGCTCTGCCATCCGGTCCATCTCCTCTGCTGCACATAAGTGTTGTATGTGATGCCGAGATTCTGGTCGCCTTTCACGCTGGCCCTGATTGCCTCAACACGAAGACCCTTGCCCGTAAATCCCGCATAAGTCTGAGCTTCTGTTCCGGAAACGGCATCCTCCGCCGGCCACCCCTTCTGCTGAACATGAGCCGCATAGCTGATAACGGGCATCTCCTGAGCGTCGTCTTTGTCGTCTTTCTCCTCTGTCTCTTCCTTCTCTTCTTCAGACTCCTCAGAAGTATCCTTCGTTTCCGATGAATCGGATGCGGAATCTGCCTCCGCGCTTTCTGATTCCTCCGGTGCAGTCGTCACCGTGCTCTCAGCCGCGTTGTCGTCGGAATATTTGTTTTCGGCAGCCGGACTTCCAGTCTCTGTTGTATCGGTACTCCCTGAAGATGAACTACCCGCCGTTTCACTGCCCGCGGATGTAACCGTAGTGTCGCTCTCCGCAGTGCCGCTCCCTGCGGCACTGTTGCTGCCCGTTATCGTGCCTGACGCACCTTCTGTCTCACCGGCTTCCGAAGACACAACAGAACTATTTGTATCCGCAGCAAAAACAGGCGCGGCTGTAAACAACGTCGCAGCCGCTGTTACCACCGCTAATAGCTGAACAAACTTTTTTCTTTTCATATTCTTCCCCTTTTCCATCATCACTGAATCTGTCCAAGACATATGAATGCTCATTTTCATTTGTCAATGTATTTTTTCAGCGGCCATATCTCCTGGCAATTTCTCATGTGATTTGTATTATATTACTTTTGCCCACGAAATTCTATAGAAAAACGATCAATCGGATAGGGGAGATATTACCCTCCCCTTCCACACCACCGTACGTACCGTTCGGTATACGGCGGTTCAATAGTTTACACGAACTTTCAGATAGTGGGCTGATAAGGATGG
>NZ_JBQHWP010000033.1:0-19855 GCF_052063915.1 Bilifractor sp. HCP3S3_D3 | reverse complement strand
TGTACTTGCCGTTTCATAGTTTGCATTCTCGGCTTTGACGTTGACTGTCTGCTCGCCGACATCCTTGATGCTCGGGGCTTCCGTTGTCCACTCGCCATTTCCTACCTGATACGAAATCGTTGTGCCTTCCGGTACGCTTGCGGTTGCACTTGCAGCGTGAGACTTGCCATCGTATTCGCTTTCGTATCCGTTAGCGGTAAGTGTCAATGTGCCAGACTTGCTGATGGTCAGGGTTCCCGGCACATAAGTCACCGTATAGTTACCCTGATCTTTATCACCCTTCGGCGTGATCGCATAATCTCCGACATTTTCACCTTCAGCGCGGCTCAGCGTATAGCGGACTGTATCGCCATTCAGCGTTCCACTTACTGTTGCCTTCAGCTCCGGATCAGCGGCTCCATAGGTCTTGCCTATGCTGTTCGCTGTGACTGTGACTGCCTTCGGCATTATTTTCAAGGATCCGTTTTCGGTATTTACAGTGAATTGGTAGGTAACATCAGTCTTTCCATTCTTAACAACAATGGAATCGGTGTTCAGAATATTATTTGTATAAGTTCCCGCATTCTTTTCTTTTGGATTCTCTGTAGTAAAGCCGCTTACGGTATAAGTAACATTATCAATCGTAAACGTATTTGTCTTTACGCCGGAAACAGTGTGTTCAGTTCCGTCATAGGTAAATGTTTCGGAATTTGCCGTTAATGTGATCTCTTTCTTCTGTTCCCAGACCGCATAGAGATCATTTGCAGATGTATTGTCATTGTCGATACCGATCTTTGTTTTAACATCATACCGCTTTCCAGAAGCATCCTTCCAGTATGCGAAATAGTATCCAGTCGGAGCTGTGAAGTCCGCTTTTTCCAGCGTAATCGCAGTGTTGTTAGCCCGGCCGTCAACCGTTGTGGTCTTTTCTTCCAGTTCGGACCCTTCCGGATAGTTCGAGTGATATGTGATTGAAGTTAATGGTGAAGTATCTCCATAGACAGCGGTAAGTTCAAGATTTCCTGTGATCTTTACCTTGTCTCCCGGATAATACTTATCTGTACCATGGCTCCAGTAAAGGAATGTCTTGCCTTCCGGTGGAGTAACTCCCGTTGCCGGCTGAATGTCCGCATACGAATTCTCTGCATACAGCTTGCTGTCAGTCGGAGCCGTTCCTGTAACTTCGCCAAGGCTATATGTAACCGTGTATTTTTCGCCGTTGATATAGTACGGGTACAGCGTAATGTCGCTATATACTTCTGTGCTGAAGTTATAGATGATGTAATCATTGCCGGACTTTGTTGCCCATCCTGCCCATGTATGTCCTTTAGGGACAGTAACAGTATAGGAACTGCTGCCTTCCTGAATGATATTCCCTTCAGCATCCTTTACGATCGGCATATCATTTTCATTGATCTCGCTGCCGTAATTGATGGTAAGATACATCGGATTATCAGTATCGCCCATCGTCGTATGAACGGTTCCAGTGTATGTCGGAGCAGCCCACTTTGCGTATAGAGTAATATTGTGGGCAGGCATTGTTCCTGTCAGCGTTGCAGGATCACCTACGCCAAGTTCATTATCAAACCATCCTGCAAATACATAATCAGCAGGGATTCCCGCAGGGCGCTCGGGATCTGCCGTTAAATCAACTTTGCTGACATCCGCTCCATATTTGAACGTTTTTGATTTTGTTGAGTCTCCGTTTACAAAATTAATAAAGTAATCATTTCTCTGATATTCGAAAGACACTTCATATAAAGACCCCTCTACATGTTTGAATTTACTTCCATCTTTTACATTGTTTGTGTAGGTAAATCCTTCGATATCATAATGATCTTCTTTAGTTGTTGACCACCCATTATTGTTGGATTTAAAGCTATCCGTATGGTGCAAGGAATACTTTCCATCCAGGCCTTTCAAATAGTAATGCAGGTTCATCGTAAAGCGGCCAGATTGTTCAACATAGTAGAAGGAAGCGCCGTCCAAGGGCATTGTGGAAATACCGCTTTGATATGGCTGTGCCCCCTGTCCATTTTTTCCCTGCTGGGTGCCCCAGATTTTAGAAGTAGAGGTCGGCCACCGGTCGGAAATGTTTGCTCCGTATTTGGCGGAAATGCGCAGACTCTCCATTTCGTTCCAAGAATATCCCCACCTATATACCCGCCACTCCCTTTCTGCTTCGAAGAACTTAATCTCGTAGGAGTTTCGATTATAGTAGACATTCACGATCGTCGATCCGTCACCGGCAATCACTGCGTCCGCATTTGCAGCGTTTGTCTTCTCAGTATCCAGAGTAAAGCCATCATAACTTCTGCTTATCCCGGTCAGATCAATCTTGTTTCCGGTTGTTCCGGTTTTAACACTGTTCTCATGGTAGGAATATTTGCTGTCATTTGCATTTTCCCACCAGTAAATGACTGTATATTTAGTATTTGTGCTTGCCTCCCACACCGCATACAGAGTGGTATCTTCTGAAATCGTGCTGCCGAATGTATATTCAGAACCGTCTTCAGAAGCAGCCCAATGTTTAAAGGTATAGCCAGGTCTCGTCGGTGCTGCAGGTGCAACTGTTCCTGCCTCTGCCGCAACGAATACCGGCTTCACATAGCTTGCACCCTCCCCGCTGGAGAAATACAGATAATGCCCTGTTTCGACCTTCGGATAAAGCGTAACATTTTGATCATAAAGCGTTACAGACTCCACTTTCTTTTCATCGGTACATTCCTGATCTGTATACCAGCCGGTAACGGAGTGTGTGGAATCCAGCGGAATTGTAACATCCGCAACGTCAATTATATCTCCGCTGACGCCTTCCTTCGTGGCGATTACTCTTCTCTGATCATCCTTATCATCCTTATCATCCTCACGCTTATCATCCATGAAGAACACATAGTAAGCCTGCTGGAATACCGGGTACAGGTCCACATCACCGGTTTTGCTGACAGATACATTGATCTGTGCGAAGTTCCCCGGGTCTCCCGTCTGAAGCGCAGTCGCATCCTTCGTATAGGACCAGCCGAGGAATTTGCTGCCGGCCTTTTCCGGTGTGGTCGGCGCATAAACCATTTCGCCGTCTTTGACTTTCTGAGCATCGCCAATCTTATTTCCATATGCATCATAGAAGCCAATCTTATTTCCATATGCATCATAGAAATAATAGGTTGCGATTGCAGGCTCCTTTTCACTTGTGATGACATAAATGGAAAACTCGCCTGATTCAAATACGGCTCCTTCTGCGGTTGCGTTCTCAGTTACCTTCTGTACATTTCCGTCGTCCGATTGATGAACGACTGAGAAGTTGTCTCCGGCAAGGCTGCTTGCCGTGTCAACGATCATGCTGACCTGTACGTTCTTTCCGTCCTTCGGTTCAATTTCATTTCCCGATGCATCCCGGAAGGAGATGTCAACGCCGATGGCGTCTACAACCTCCGCCTCTGCATCCGATGCTGCATTTGCGATTGCCTTGGCCGTCTGTGCCGATACCGCTGTGGTCACCATTGTTGTGCCTTCGGGGAAAATCCCCTCCGCTGCTGTAACGTTCACGGTGATGTTGTTGGCATGACCTGTGAAGGTCTGCGCCGGCCAGGACACTTCGGTTTCTTCAGAATCCTGTTTCTGTTCTGTCTTCTGCTCTTCGTCCGCCGCGGGGGCTTCCGTGTTCACCGTACCCTGCGTTCCGTCGGTGCTTACCTCTGTCTGCCCCTCAGCTGCCTGAGATTCGGACGGTGTCTCTGCAAGATTCGCAGATTCCGGCACTGCCGGATCCGACTGTTCTATTCCGGCGCCGGTCTGCCCTGTTCCGGCATCGGTCTGCTCCGCTGCGGGAGCTGCCGCTTCCTCCGGAGCCGCACCCGACTCCGCAGTTTGCGTATCCTCTGCGGTCATTGTCTCCTGGTTCTGCGTGACCGATACAATATCTGTCTCCGTATCTGCCGCCGCAGCCTGAATCTGCTCTGCAGCCGCGCCGCCCGTCAGGGCGCTCTCCGCCTGCTGCGTCTCCTCTGTAAGGTTTACATCTGTAGAATCTGCCGATGTGCTCAGCGGCGTCATCATGCCGGCGGACGCAATCATGCAAAGCACCAGCATGAGACTTAGAAATCTCTGTCTTCTCCTTTTCTTCATAGTAGCTCCCTCAATTTAGTTGTTTTATAAACCTGCACGCTAAAACAGAAACCGGTTATCCTTTCAAAGCCAGCAGTGTATATAGATCAATGATTTACCTCAAGCCCCACCCTTTTACCTGTTACTGAAAATGCATAAAATTCTGCACATTCTGGCTATGCAGATCTGCTATACTCATGTGTCCGGCTTTTCAGATGCTGCTTTCTTCCATCTGACATCTGCCGATTTTGCTCATTACAAGTATAATGAGCATCTCCTAATAAACCATCTTCATCCCCTCCAGTTTTCTAATATTTTATTAATTAAGCTGATATATTTTGTCTATTTATTGCAAATACATATTTACACTGATATTATTATATTAAATCTGTTTTTCAAAAACAACAAAACGGAGTGAATGACCAAAAACTGGGTGTGAATTTCTATCAAATTTGTTTTCTTCCGCACGCTGTAAATTTATCGCTTCAGAGTGATAAATTGCAAAGTCCCTGTTTCTTTTACTGCTCATCTTATGGCATCACTGTGAAAAACGTCCTGAAGCAGGTTATTTTTTTATAATGACAAGTGATTTTGCATGATTTTATTCAAAATCAGGTAAAGCCTCACTATAATTTCGAATAACAGCAGGCGCATCCAATAACCTTTTCAGTTATTCAGCCTTCATTGCCGCCAAAGTTGAATGACCGGTATATCGATATCGTATTGTCAGGTTCTTAGTAATGGGGGAAATTGCTATGAAGAAACGATATACAGATGAAGCGTTGCGATTGACTATAGCCTTCATGGAAGAGTTTTACAAAAAGAATCCGGAACCGGTTTTCGCCGTATGTGATCCGGAGATGAGCTGGATCGGTGCTCAGGAGGGTCAGATTATCCTCGGCTTTGAGAATTTTAAGGCAGAGATTGAACGTATCGTTAAAGAGATGATACCATACGTACTGATGAACCAGACCTATTATCTGGCGCAGAATACCGGCCCTGTCTGCACGATCATCGGAAAATACGTGCTCGTGACGAATAAGGGATCCAGCTTTATCCGTCTGGCTGAACAGCGTCTTGTCGCGGTATGGAGACAGGACGGCGAAAGGCTCTGGCTGATGCACCTGTCCAACACCAATCCCATCAGCGAATGGAAGGTGACGGAAAGCGAGCATTTTCCTGTAAAGCTGAATTCTTATCTCATGAAATACGTGGACCGGGAGATACAAAGGAAGAAAGGAAGCGAGAGACTGGCCATTACAGCTTGTGATCGAACGATTCATTACATAGATCAGGATGAGATCGTGTATCTCAGCTCCGATAACAAATACACCGAGATATTCCTTGAATCCATTATGATCCGCACCCGCACCATGCTGAAAGAATTCACGGAAAAGCTTGGCGAACAGTTCCTGAAGATCAGCCGGATCAATATCGTGAACATGGCCATGGTCGCCCGCATTCAGGATCAGTCGGTGATTCTGATCGACGGGAGGGAGCTCCCGATACCGTTCAAAAAAGTGGCCGAGGTAAAAGAACGCATCAACCAGTACTTCCAGAATCAGTAAATCTGTTAAATTCTGTAGTCCTGGTCTTCAATACCCTCTAATCAAATCTTAATTATCTAATCATAGATAACTGTGAAAACCAGAAGAACCGGCGATGCCATGTGCACCTCTCAGCACATAAACATCGCCGGCTCTTTGCATATCATAACCGACAGCTTTGTTTACCCAAAGCCCTGTTTATCAAAAGCCCTGTTCATCGGAAGCCTTAATGATTGAGCCTCCCTCACCGGAGAATATCCACAACCTCACCGATATACATGTCGTGATCCGCCTGCCCCTCATAGTACTGCTTCACGATATCCGCCGGGATATTTGCAGAATCCAGCGTCTGACGGAATAATTTCCGGCAGACCAGCGTCACTTCCGCCTCGTGGAACGTCACTGTCTCCCCTGCCTTCTCAGGAGTAAGCCCGGAGTCCTTCATCTTGTCCATTTCTCTTCCTGATTTCGATCCTAGAACACCCAGAATCTTTCTGCAGGACTCCGGATAAAAGCTGACCGTGAAGTATTCACCGTTGTCCATAAACTCATGGGTGTAACGGGACTGTCTGACATAGACCGTCGCCACCGGCTTTCCCCAGAGCGTTCCGAGACCACCCCAGCTGACGGTCATGGTGTTGAACTTCTCCATCGATCCTGCCGTCAGCAGCGCCCACTTCTTGTCAAACTGTTCAAAAATATCCATTGTAAAACTCACCTTGTGATCCATAACTGTCTTCCTTTCTCTGTCTTCAATCTCTTTTTTCGTTCTCTGCGAATCCGGACGCTCCCGCTGTCATGAACCGCCATGGAGCCTCCCTTCACTGTCTCCGGCAAAAACGAAATACACATCCGAAATAAATAGCCCGTTGCTACAGTAGAATTCAGCATCTCCGTGGTTCTGTGAGGCGATATTGGCAATGCTGGTCAGTCCGATACCCACCTCTGCTCTCTTGCTGGAGACAAAGAATCTCCCCCACTTTCTGGGTTTTTCGCCCACGCTGTTTTCCATATGAATAACCAGGTTTCCCATATGAACCAAAGCAGAAAGCGCAATCGTCTTCCCGCCCTCAGGATTATCTCCTGTTATCCTTCCGACAGCCTCCGCGGCATTCTCCAGCAGGTTTCCGAAAATCACACACAGATTCTGTTCCATGCTGTGGGAGATGTCTTTGGGAAGCGCAATATTGATCTTCACCTTCGCGCCGGCATTCTCTGCCATCTGCACATAATAGGTAATAACCGCATTGATGGCGATGTTCTCCGTGTATCGGATATCCTTGTGGCAGGGAATGGCACGGCCCAGTTCCTCCAGGTAGCTCTTCAATTCATCCAGCCTTCCCTCCTTGAGATACTCCTGAAGAACTGTCAGCTGATGGCGGTAATCATGCCGCTGCCTCCGCAGTTCTCTCTCATGTTCCAGCAGGCTGTCCTGGTACTTTTTCTGCTCATCGACCTCTCTGTTCATCAGATACAGCTGATACTCCTGCTCCCTTTCCCGGCGGGAAACCTGAATGGACCTCCGGATCTGAACGCCGCCGATCATACACATAAAGATGCAGAAAATCAGGGACCCAATGAGGAAATAGCGGGATGTGGCATACGCAATGCAGTTCGCGTAGTACACCAGCTCCATGATGCATGACACACACATAATCAGCATAGGCATCATCCACAGCATCCCCGCCTTGTTTCTGCGCCACACTGCCTCATAGATAACCATTGCCGTATAGAAAAATACACTCACCGGAAGAAACACCTGGAAAAACCGCACACTCTGAAGGAACATCAGAGTACCTGTCATCTGCAGAACCAGGGCGGTCAGTATGGCAATCATGTGAATCACTCTCAAAATAAAACCGGGCTTTTTATGGCGGAATTTCACACTCTCCTCCACCAGATACTCCAGCGGCAGAAGCATACAGAAGAAGCTGAGGTAGTTGAGCAGATACCAGAGATTCGGAACATTCAAGAAGAAGTGCGACATGTCAGATCCGGAACATCCCCACAGCCCGGTCAGTGCCATGAACCCACCGAGCCAGAGCAGAATCATGCCGCTCCGGTCGAGCTGCACAACCATGAAGGAGACGATGGTCAGAAGGATTCCGAATAAAAGCATGACAAAGCTTCCCGCCATTTCGACGCCCATGCGCATCATCATATCCCGGAAAAGACCGGACTGGTTTGCCACGCGCAGAGCAGAGATCGAAAGCGAATTCCTCGACGCAGGGGATGTGTAGTGCAGAGTAACCCGCACATTGCCCAGCGTCTGCAGCGGAACGAAATGAACAATCGTTCCCGGATCCTTCATAAAGGATGGCCGATCCTCCCTCTCGCCGCAGGAAAAAACCTGCTTGCCGTTAATCTCCACGGTCATCGGAGCAAAGGCCGTCCGCACCTCCATGTAGCTGTCTGCCCGTTGATTCCGAAAGGTAAAACTGACCTCTGCCTCCGTGCCGGGAGCAAGGTCAGACAGATTTGTCGGCAGCGTCATCTGTTGTGTGGAACCATTCACGGTAACCTCTGCTGTATCCAGCTTCTGAACAGCAATTCCGCCACCACTTAAATCATCCACCTTGAGATACGGACTCAGCTGAACAAGAAGAAATAAGACACACAGGATACAGACTCCCATCCAGATGAAGCAGATCCATATCCTGTTTTTATTCATAAATTCTGCAATTTTATGCACGTTCCATTACTCCTGCCCGGTCCGGGCGATTCCAAACAGATAATCTGACTGCTACCATTTTAGCATATCGCCCGACGATTGCAAACGAGGAGGAAAAGCCGGGCACACCGGCACATTTTTCAGCACCGGGCGCACCGGCACATTTCTCAGCACTTGCACATTTCCCGGCAGAATAATATACTACAAAGAAACTGCCTGAGCGCCAGGAGCCGGAAGCATTTTCCCCGGTTCCGGAGAGGATTGCCAATGATTCAGTTAACCGATTACCTGTACTCCGGAGATACCGTTCTTCATATCATCCGCAGTTACTCAAGAGATCTCATGGAGAACGCTTCAAAAACCCATAATCTTTTAGACCGCTCGCACGCGAATTTTCTGCTGCAGATGGAGGAGCTGCTGGAGCACAACAACTTCCTCACCTCGCAGTCGCAGAGAATCCGTGAATTCTATCAGTATATGGCGGAGCACTACGGCAATTACTCCTTTACATTCCGCGGACGTATCAAATCACTCATCCGCACCGAGGAAAAATTCAACGGCTACATCGTGAGCCACATCTACAATTATCACTCCGAACACGGAACATATCCGCCCGTTTCCGAGCTTCGCGATGAAATCAATCGATTCAAAGACCTGATTGCCTATCGCATCGTCCTCTCTCTTCCCGCCTGCCATCTGAAGCCCGGCACGGACCGGGCGGCTCTTGAGGAAAAAACACTGTATGAAATTGCGAACCTTCTGCCGGATTTTCTCGAGGAGCGGGGCTTTACCGCACAGCTTTCCCACACAGACCAGCCGGTTTCCTCACCTCTTCTGAATGAAAACGTACGTCCATACTACAAGGACTACATTGCCAATCCCAAGGAGGGTGGCTACCGCTCTCTTCATCTGACCCTCTTCGACAACCTGGCGCGAAGCTATACAGAAATTCAGCTCCGCACGAAGGACATGGACGATCTTGCCGAAATCGGGCAGGCAAATCACGGTCTTTATGAAAAAAGGCAGGAACAGGAACGCAGCCGCCGGAGAGAAATCCCCGTGGACGAATGCCCCTGCTTCGACGAGGCATATGAACGTATCCTGAACCTGCAAAATCTCGATCTTTCAAAAATCAATGTAAATATGTTCGCCGCGATTGACAACTATCGCATCAATGACGGGTGCGGTCTGTATCACGGGCGGCTGATCCTGCCCTACGAGCATCTCTCCCGGTTCCAGAACGATGAAATCGGCTGACGCCGGGCGTCTCACAGCCTGCATCTTCTGCAATCCGGCAGAAGCCGGGCATCCCGCGGCTCCCAGAATCTGCAATTCGGACGATGCCGAGCCGCACTCACAGCCTCCATCTTCTGTCTTTACCGGTTTGTTCGTAGTAATGGCGCTTCACATCGCCCATCTCACGCTCTGCCGTTGTGGTAAGTTTGTTCATGTCGATCTCTTCTTTTCGCATGCTCGAGACTCCGACAGATACCGAGAATCCTTCTCTTTCCACCCGGGCATTCATCTCCGCGACCTTTTTCCGGACCTCCGCCGGATCTTCTTCATCTATAACAAAGGCAACAAATTCATCGCCGCCGATCCGGTACGTATCTTCCGTACCAAACTGCTCCCGCAATGCCTCAGCGACACTCTTCAGCATCCGGTCGCCGGCCTCGTATCCCAGCTCCACATCCACCTCATGCAGACCGTTCACATCCACGAACACACAGGACAGATTATTCTCACAGCGGTCCGCATAGGATTTCAGCCTCCTCTCATACAGATTCCGGCTGTTCAGGCCCGTCATCAGATCCGTTTCACTGAGGTACTTCCACTTCTTCTCATAATACAGCCTCTGAATCTTGATTTTGGACACATAGGTGCTGATCGCGATGCTCAGCGCGGCAAAGAAACAGGAATGAATGATATCCTGTGCCAGAATACTTCTTGAATCGTGAAATACCGCAAAAAAGATGAATACCGCCGTACATCCCACAATATAAGAACCGATACGAACAGGATAATCCGTGAAAAAAAGCGGCAGCACCAGAATGAACGCGATATATTTCACCGCCATCATATCCGGATTCATCAATGTGCTGAGCACTATGCTGTAGCCCATCAGGATGCTGATGAAGCCGTACATCTTCAGCGTCGTATTCCTTCCGGCCTTCTTCCCGGCAAAGCGGACTCCAAAGAAAACCAGAAAGATACAGATCATCAGCGAAAAATAAATCCAGAAATAGAACATACGGCTTCGGTAGACGAAGTATACTGCAACAATCGCCGGCACCGAAAGTACACTCAGCACACCGGACAGAAACACCAGATTCTCGTAGTTTTCCTTCTGAATACGTTTTACAAGCGCCGCATGTTCCTCTTCTGAAAAATCGACTCCGAAAAAAGAGTTTGCCTTTGTAAAAAGATTCATATTTGCTCTAACTACTCCCTGTTCTCCGTGTTTTCACATTCTGAGACATTATAAGACAGATTCATGAGAAGCGTCAACGATAATCACCGAAAGGAAAATCTGAAAATGTAAGCAATTTATAACGGATATTCAAATGTGAGTATTTTAGCGACCATTTAGAAAGCAGGCAACGGTATGACCGGTCTCCAGTCCGGTTTCTTTCAACACAGGGGATCTTTCCGCACAAACCGGCATAGCACAGGAACACCTCCTGCAGAACTGGCAGCCGCGGACCTCAAAACCGGTATCCGCCAGACCTAATGTTTCCACATGGATTGCCCCTGTATTCTGGTCACGGACAGAGAAAATAGAATCCAGAAGCTCTCTGGAATAAGGATGGACAGCATCTTTCAGACTTTCTGAACGAAGTTCTTCCACAACCGAGCCCGCATACATAATCTGAATTCTGTCCGAAATACTACGGACCACTGCCAGGTCATGTCCGATAAACAGATAGGTAAGCTTCTGTTCTTTTTTTAAACGTACCAGCAGCTCCAGAATCTGTTTCTGAACAGAAACGTCCAGGGCGCTCGTCGCTTCATCCAGGATAATCAGGGAAGGATGAATGGAAATAGCCCTTGCGATCACCACCCTCTGCAGCTGACCTCCGCTGAGCTGATGCGGGAACCGGGTCAGCAGTTCCTCCGGCAGTTCAACCATCCGCAACAGTTTCTCAACTTCTTCCTCAGCTTTTCTGCGTGGCATCAGATTAAAATAAACAAGCCCGTCCTCCAGAAAAGTTCCGATCTGCATTCGAGGGCTGAATACCGTATACGGATCCTGAAAAACCATTTGAATTTGCCGGTATATCTCTCTTTTCCTATCCTTTCTGTCCGTATATTCCGACCCGTTCAGACGGATTTCTCCGCTGTCTGCCGGTGTCAGAAGAGTGATCAGCCTTGCCAGGGTACTCTTTCCGCACCCGCTTTCTCCGACAATTCCAAGACATTCCCCGCGGTTTATATGAAAACTTACGTCACGAACGGCGGGAATCATTCCTTTCTCACGACTTCCGGATTCAAAGCTTTTGGACAGATGACTTACTTCCAGCAGCACATCACTCATTTTTTCCTGCCATCCTTTCATCATCAATTTCAATCACAGAATCAAGAAGTGTGCGAGTATAATCTGTCTGGGGACAGGAAATAATATCCCTTGTATTCCCCCACTCCACAAGCTTCCCGTTCTGCATAATACCCAGCTTGTCTGACATACACGCTGCGACTCCGATATTATGTGTCACAAGAATGATGGAAGTTCCATATTTTCTGCGCAGCTCCATCATTTCATATACTACCTGAGCCTGCATCGTAACATCCAGCGCGCTGGTGGGCTCATCGGCCAGCAGAAGCTTTGGTTTCAGGCTCATGGCCATGGCAATGCCGACTCTCTGACGCATACCTCCGGATAATTCAAAGGGATACGCATGCAGAATTCTTTCTGTATCTTTCAGATGAACACGGCTCAGCATCTCTTTTTCCTTCTCTAAGCAGTTTTTTCTGCCTCTGTACCCGTGGGCTGTCAGATATTCCTTATACTGGGCTCCAATCCGCGATATGGGATTCATATAACGTCCGGTATCCTGAAAAATCATGGCGACCTCTTCTCCACGCAGTTTTTTTAATTCGCTGCGTTTCCGTTCCAGGTTGCTGCGTCCAAACAGAAAACATTCCCCTTTCGTCACGGCTCCATCCGGAATCAGGCCCAGAACCACATGAAGGAGAGTTGATTTTCCGCTTCCACTCTCTCCGACAATCCCGATTATTTCTCCGGAACGTACAGAAAATGTAATGTCGTCAAGAATATTCACGATGCCGTCATAAGTAAGGGAAATATGATTCAGCTCCAGAATTTCCATAAGTTCCTCCCAAGCGTAACGCTGTATCAGACGCTCTCCGAAAACGAGATAAAACACGCTGCGCGAGTTTTATCTCGCTATCGCGACGCTCGCCGCACACGAATACTTCGCATTCGGCTGCGGCTCACTGTTCGCGTAAAAAGAATCTCCCTGCACGATGTGATGCATGCAGGGAGAACACGCTTCCCTTCGGAATGATTCTTCCGTCAATAAATCGTCAGTCTATTGACATTTTATTATCGATAAAGTAATAATCGATCGGATAAGGTGTTATATTATGTACCTTGCTGTTTGCTACAACGTAATTTTTTTCTCCGACCAGCCAGATGCTCGCGGTATCCTGAAGAAGAATTTTTTCCGCGTCAATCGTCAGTTTCTTCCTGCCATCGGTATCAAATGTACTGGAAAGTTCGGAAATAATGTTGTCAAGATCTTTGTTGCTGTAATTCATGGAATTATCCGGCCCGTCGGTTTTGTAAAGCTGATCCAGGAACCACTGCGGGTCTCCGGTGGAAAGACACTGCCAGTTTGTACACAGGATATCATAATCCTTATTTTTCTCAGATTCTGTAATATCATCCTCAAGATTCAGCTGTATATCTATACCCGCTTCCTTTGCCATTGACTGAACCGCCTCCAGCATCGTTGTATAATCTCCCATAGAATAAGTGATCTTCAGAGACAAATTTTTGCCGTCTTTATCAACAATGCCGTCTCCGTCACTGTCCTTGTATCCGGCCTTCTCCAGCAGACTCTTCGCCTCATCCGGCTTATAGGTCTGTCTGTCCAGATCGTCATATCCATAGGGCGCGGATGCCGGGTACGGAGCGCCTGCCGTAGTAACTCCCGACCCCAGAATGCTGACAAGTGAATCATAATCTATGCAGTCCGCAAGGGCTTTCCTCACATTAGTATCCTTCAGTGCTTCATTTGCCTGGTTCAGAAGCAGCAGACGGATTCGTGCGCCAGTCGTATTAAGAGCCTGGTATGTACTGTCATTCGCGAAGGTATCAATATCGGTAGAAGCCACTCTCTGCACAATATCCTGCTCGCCCGACTGCAGAGCCAGTCCCCTTGTGCTGTCATCTTCAATGCAGGTTATCGTAATAGAATCGATATCGGATGCTCCGTTCCAGTACCCGTCGTATTTCACTTCGTCGATTTTTTCATTCACTGTAAAATCCTTCACCATGAACGGACCGGTTCCGATCGGCTTATTTGCGTAATCCTGATCATCTCCAACCTTAATAATGGAGTAGAGGGGTTCCGATAAATTTGCCAGGAAAGCGCCAAACGGTTCCGTGGTCTTGATGGTCAGATTCTGTCCGTCTGCCTCAATGGTATCTATTTTTGCTGCGGTTACCGCTCTCTCCTGTACCTGCATCGCCCTCTCCAGAGAAGCTTTGCAGGCAGCTGCATCCACCGGCGTTCCATCCTGGAAGGTCACACCGTCACGGATATGGAAAACCCACGTCGTATCATCTGTCTGTTTCCAGCTGTCCGCAAGAAGGGGCTGAAGCTCATAATTTTTATCGACAGTAACCAGCGTTTCTGTAATTCCGGCACGGCAGGTTGTCCACCCGTCATATTCTGTCGCGGGATCCAGACTGGTTCCAAACCAGTAAAGAGCTGCGTTCAGGTGTTTCTCTCCTGCTGTGGATGCATTGTCACCGGCTCCGGAAGTAACTGTGGTTCCGGTTTCCTTCGATGTGGACGAAGCCGCTACAGATGCAGCGTTCTGTGAAGCGGATGAATCCTGAGAAGTTCCGGCTGCAGAGGAGCCGCATCCGGCAAAAAGTGTACATGCCATAACAGCCGCACAGGTAAATGCAATCAATTTGTTTCGAGCCATTTTTTAAATCTCCTGCCTTTCTTTTTTTGTTTTTCAAAACGAGGATCTAATATATCTCTAAGGCTGTCGCCTAAAAGATTGAACACAATGACATGGATGACAATCACCATGCCGGGCCAGAAAATCAGCCATGGGGCAGACTGTATAAACTTCCTTCCTTCACTGAGCATAAAGCCCCATTCCGGAACAGGTGGCTGGGAAGACAGTCCCAATAAGGACAGCCCACTTAGGGTAAGCAGATTAGAGCCGATATCCTGTGTAATATTGACCAGAAGGTACGGAACTACGTTTGGCAGAATGAGATGAAAAATCATATCTTTTTTCTTCAATCCACCCAGCCTGCCTTCCTCTACATAATGGTTTTCCTTTTCAGAAAGCACCAAGGCTCTGGAAACCCGGAAATTTTCAGTCCAACCAACCAGCGCCATGGCTAGCACAGTGTGCCAAAGACCCGGACCGAGAACCGTAACCAGTGCAATGACAAAAACCATGGAAGGAACCGCCATCACAATATCCGTTGCTCTGGACAGGATGTTATCCAGCCATCCTCCCGCAAAGCCTGCTGTGACCCCCAGCAGGATGCCAAGAACTGAAACAATTGCCACAACCAGAAAGACAATTAACAGAGAAGTCCTTCCTCCCCAGATAAGTCTGGACAGAATGCAGCGTCCAAGCTGATCTGTTCCCAGCGGAAACTCCCTGCTGTGAGAAATCATGGAAGCAGCATAATCATTGGCAATCGGATCATGCGGCGCAATCCATGGAGCAAAAATCGGTATCAAAATCAACAAAACAGCAAGAAGGAAGAGGATGACGAACTGCGGACTGCTGAGTGCTCTTTTTATATAATATTTCATCCTTTCCTTCCTCCCAGCCGGATCCTTGGATCCAAAAACTGATACGACAGATCCACGACCAGGTTGACCGTTACATAGATGATGGCCATCCAGAGAACATAACCCTGGATAATCGGATAGTCTTTCACGGATATTGCGTCCACAGCCATCTTTCCAATTCCCTTCCATTCAAAGATCGTTTCCACGATCGTTGCTCCCCCAAGAAGAGATCCGATTGACATGCCAAACATCGTAATCACAGAAAGCAGCGAGTTCGGCAGGATCTGGTGCCAGATAACATGCCATTTGGAAAGTCCCCTTGCCAGCCCTCCATTCAGATAATCCTTGTTCAATTCTTCCAATGCACTGCCACGCAGTCTTCTCACATAGAGAGAAACCATCCAGAAAGAGAGTGTCGCTGTCGGAAGAATCAGATGTTTCAGATCTCCCGATCCCAATATCGGAAGAGCTTTCAGCTTTACTCCGAAAAAATACATCAGCAGTGTACCGACCCAAAAGCTGGGCATACTCACCCCCAGAAAGGAGATGAAACGCAGAATATAGTCAATCCATTTATTCTGAAAGACGGCGCACAGGATCCCCAGAGGCACTGCGATCAGTATCGTCAGTACAACTGTAGAGACCGTCAGAATAACCGTATTCGGAAGACGGCTGGTCAGTTCACTCCAGACAGATGTTTTGTAGTAATATGATGTTCCGAGATCACCATGCACAGCACGATTCAGCCATCGCCCATACTGAATCGGAAACGGATCATTCAGTCCCATCTCTTCTTTGGTTTCCTCAACCATTTGTTTGTCCGGCTTTGCTCCAAGTCTGTCATAATAAAGAGTCACCGGATCAGAAGGTGAAAGATACGTAAGACCAAAGGTAAACAGAGAGAGAAAGAACATTATCGGAATGACAAAAAGAATTCTTCCAATCAGGTATTTTTTCATGACACCCCTCTTTTTCAGGCAAAAGAAAAAGACCGTTTCCGTGAAACGATCTCTGACATTTAAACACGCAAAAGATTCTGCCTCCAGGAGCAGAAATAATTTGCCGTCATTAAGTCATACATCGTGACCACACTGACATTTTTACAAGCAGGTTTCCTGACTTATGGCTTCCTGCGGCACGCTTCCTTCCCATCCGTAAAGACAGTGGATAACCAGCGGACGCATCCAATTACAGTTGCGAGACAGTACAGGTCTTTCACCTGTTTCCCTATTATCAGAAATCCCGATCTAACGATATGGCATTTCTGCACTTGTAAAAGATATTTAATTAAACTTGTTTTACTATAGTAACACCATTTTATATTTTTGCAAGAGAAATTATTAAATCCGGATTTAAATGTGCTTCTTCCGGATTTCTGCTTCTTTCAGATGGCTGGCGCCGTTTCATCATATCCGCCTGGAGCACCGGAATCATGCAGTACATGAAGGAGCGCGGCGGATTCTCACTTTCCGAATCAACTACCGGGCGTACCTGGCCTGGCAGGTCGAGGACAGCATATATGTCGATGACCGAAACGAACGTTTTTCCGCGATGGTCTCCTCGCTGGATCCTTCCCTGTCTCTCCCGGAACTGATGCAGCGCATCGCGGACTTTTATGCCTCAATGGACCTCGACGGTGTCTACATCGTTCTCGACGACCGGATCGGAAGCGGGGAATTGGAGGAAGGCTGTTATACTATGGAACACCTGAATCTCATCGAAGCCAGAGAAAGTGCCCCGGAAGACCAAAACGAACCAGTGCAGTTGCGGTCGGACTGTGCGGACAGAGAACGTGTCCTGGAAGTGCAGAACGAACCGGGCATGCGGCCCATCCGGTTCAAAAATATTGATGCTCTGAACAAACACCTTGACGCGATCCGGGAGGGATCCTATACCCTTGTCCTGCCGCTTCATATCCGAAGTCTCTGCGCAGGGCTCGTCATTCTCCGCAATCCTCGTTTTATCATAAAAGAATGGCGTTTTTATGAATTTCAGGATATCGTGCTCCATGCACTCACCGAATGGGATACAAACCGAAAGCTGGTGAACTCCCTCTCCACCCTCCGCGAGATTTATTACCGTGATCTGCTGACCGGTCTGTACTCCAAGAACGCCTTTGAACCGCGCTTTCTTCCATGGCTCTCAGGCGAGCTTGACAAAGGCAGGTTCATTGCAATATTCTTCCTGGATATTGACGGCTTCAAAGAAATCAACGACACCAGGGGACACGCCTACGGTGATCACATTCTTCAGGTGACCGCATCCGCTATTCTGCGCGCCGTCCCGCCGGACAATTTCACGTACCGATACGGCGGCGACGAATTTGTGGCGATCATCTCCTGTCAGAACGAGGAAACCATCGCACAAAGCCGCAGGCGTATTCTTGAGTTTCTGGCGCAGGATCAGATTTCTGCCAGCATCGGCACCAGCTACCCGGTCTTGGACTGCCCGCCAGACCAGCTTTATTCACGCATCGAAGAATATATTCACGATGCCGACGAGGACATGTACCGCTGCAAAAAGATTCATCACGCGGCACGGTAAACGCCTCCCCTGACAGATCATCCTTTGACAACCGATCGACAGCATTTTCACCGTTTAATCTTCATGGTTTTCACCATGACCGGGTATGCTCTTTCCTTCCCGAAGACAAATCCGAGCCGTTGGGGACTTAATGTTTCCGTCTCGATATATTATACCAGATTGAATCATTGGATTGATGATCTCTTTAAGAAAGCGAGTTCTTTGCGAAAAGCCGACGTGAGCCTGAAGTTCTTTGACCGGCTTGGGGCCCTCCTCTCTTAATAATCGAATAACTTTTTCTGTATCGGGCATCTGTTCTTCAACCCACGCCTGCACCATAGGTTCATAAAGTCTGTCAAACAAACGTAGATCCAGAAACCCAGGATAGATGGAAACAACAGGCTGAAGACGATCCTCACTGTCACGATAACTATCTATCATCGTCTGAAAGCCGGTTCCGCCACGCTCCATTAAATTAGCCACATCCAAGCATGCCGCAATAATCGAATTTCTTCGGATCGACGGGATCGTCCCTGCCGGATAGGCCTCGTAGCTTTTCGGAAGCAGCCATGAACCTGGAGACACAATATCAAGCCTGTCACTGTAAATATCCACATCAATCTGTGTTCCTGCTATAGAATAATCTCTGTGCGCAATCGCATTGACCATTGCTTCTCTGACAGCTTCTTTTGGGTACGACCGGATCTCCTCTCTTCCCCCGTTTTCCGTCTTTCTCCAACCTGTTTTTGTATTTCTTTCAATGAAGTTTAACGCACTTCTGAGCACGTGTGATAGAGAACCTTTGAACCTGTCGCTGTCAAGAACAGTGCCGGTTTTCGTCTTTCCACGCCACAGACGGCAACTCACCAGAGTATCATCCCCGATATAATCATCCTTAAACATCAGGAAACCAGATTTTGCAAATCCATTCTTTGTGACGATCTCCTCATTCTGCAGTTCCTTTAAGGTCGGAGCAGACTTGTCTTGACGAAATTCTCTGCACAAGTCAATATACTCAGTCCATCCCTCTTCCTCATACAGAACATCACTACTTTCGTTATCAACACCATGTTTTCGTTTTGACAAAGATATAATGTCTTCCGGTGTAGCTGGTGTGGAGTTGCCGTCCCCCTTAATATAAACCGTCTCATTGAAATCGCCTTCACGGTAACGCACGATGGAATCCGATGGTGCAACGTGAACGGCAAGAACAAATTTCTCTGCTGCCTCATCAATGCTCCGCATCATGTAACTGATTCTGACATGCGGAAAAATATGTCGGTCATTGACTGTTGCAATCAGATTTTTCGTCCGGTCAATGTCGCCCAGATCTATTCCAAATGCCTCCCCATCGTTTGAAACGCCAACAAATAGAATACCTCCATCCCCATTGGCATATCCAACTAGTGATTTCGCCCATTTCACCGGATTGTCCGGATTTAACACCGCCTTATATTCATACTTCCTGTCTTCTGCAATAACATCTGAGTATAATTCCGTGATTCTCATGAGACAATCCTCCGCATTTTTTCTTTCATTACCATATCAAACATTGTTTAACATTGCAAGAACATTGTTATTAACATTGTTCGACATTGTCTCGATTAGGAATGTTGAATCTCAAACCTCAAATCCTATGAGCTGATATGACTCTATTTTTCCGCATAAAAGCTGGGCTTAAAGCCTCTGGAAAAGTCTTTTCAAACATTGTTACAGACATTATTCAAACATTGTTACAAATAATTAAGCGAGAAAGCCCACGGTTTCAACCGTGGGATGATAGCGTCAAAGAGCAAATTGTTTTGATTGAATATGTGTACAAAATATTGTATCATATACACATGAAGAATGAATATAAACACACCAAAACAACTGTATCCTTGATTCACTATCACTTGGTGTTTTGTCCAAGATACCGTCGAAAGATCTTTAATATTCCAGGCATAGAAGAACGTTTCAAGGCATTAACTTCTGCGGAATGTCAAAAACATCATATCGATATTCTTGCAATGGAA
>NZ_JBQHWP010000032.1:0-20305 GCF_052063915.1 Bilifractor sp. HCP3S3_D3 | reverse complement strand
TGCCGTAAGGCATGGAGCTGACTGTTACTAATCGGTCGAGGGTTTGACCTGAAGCATAAGTTGGAACGGAAGGAGGGAATCCGGAGACGGATTCCCGGGAAGAGTTTGTGTGTTCAGTTTTGAAGGTATGTATGAAAATCTATACAGATAATCCGCCGATCATTTGTTATTGCAGATGATCGGCTTTTTTACGCGAACAGTGAGCCGCAGCCGAATGCGAAGTATTCGTGTGCGGCGAGCGTCGCGATAGCGAGATAAAACTCGCGCAGCGTGTTTTATCTCGTTGGGTTTGCCAGAAAACGTCAGAGGTATTAGACTAATACCAAAAGACAAATCAGAATGAAAATAATGAAAAGATACATCAGAATGGAAATGATGAAAACATACATTTGGAGGTATTGATCTTGGGCTGCAGGATTCTTGTATACTGGAAAATAACAGAGGAGCAAAAGCGGAAAATCCGGACAATCGCGAACAGACATGGCTGCGAGACCATTTTTGTAACGGACCCGCAGGAGGCTGAAGAGGAGGCAAAGAGTGCGGACGTCATGTTCGGGGCGGATCCGGGACCGTTGCATGCGGCCGGGAATCTGAAGTGGTTTTGTACCTGCTGGGCAGGAGTGAATCATTATCTCCAGGAGGGCGTTCTTCCAAACAGCACCTGCTTGCTGTCCAATTCTTCAGGGGCATATGGGGTCTCCATCTCCGAACACATCATTATGACAGCGTTGATTTTGATGCGCCGGTTTGAGGCTTATGAGAAAATAATGAAGAATACCGCAGTGCGAGAATGGCGCCACGACATTCCGATGTATTCTCTGTGCGGAAGCCGGATTACCGCTCTCGGAACCGGTGATATCGGAAGCACCTTTGCTAAGCGTGTGAGGAGCTTTGATCCAAAAACGGTTATCGGGGTAAGTCGCAGTGGAAGACAATTAAAGGAATATGATAAGGTCCTTCGGGTGACAGAGCTGGATTCTGTGCTTCCGCAGACAGACCTTCTCGTCATGAGCCTTCCGGAGACCCCGGAGACAATTGGAATCTTGAACAGAGATAGAATCGCGCTTCTTCCGGAAGATGCTTTTGTGGTCAATGTGGGGAGAGGAAGCGCGATTGATGAGAAAGCACTCACAGACGCTTTGAACGAGGGAAAACTTGCCGGAGCAGCGCTGGATGTCATGCAGACGGAGCCTGTGCCGGCAGACAGCCCGCTGCGCACTGCGAAAAATATCCTGCTGACACCGCACTGCGCCGGCCAGATGACACTGGATTATACGCGCGAAAAGAGTGTGGAAATGTTCTGTGAAGATCTGGAGAATTATCTGAGCGGAAAAGCGCTGGTCTATGGTGTCAGCAAAGAAAGAGGATACTGATGCATTTTCCGGTAAGCGGTCAGATGTAAAGATAATGGAGAAGGATACGAGTAAATATCCGGGCGTATATTCAGAATGTGCCGGAGATATCGGAGGCAGGGTGAACGATAGTGGGGCGTACTTATATTGCGATCGATTTAAAATCCTTTTACGCATCAGTGGAATGTCAGGAGCGTGGACTTGATCCGCTCAGAACAAATCTGGTAGTTGCTGATGTTTCGCGCACGGAGAAGACGATCTGCCTTGCGGTATCTCCTGCGCTGAAGGCATATGGAATTCCAGGGCGTGCCCGGCTTTTTGAAGTTGTTCAGCGGGTCGGTGAGATAAACCGGGAGCGGATCCGGAGAGCGCCGGGAAATGTTTTTTCCGGGGCATCGTCTGATGCGGAGGAGCTGAAGCAGAACCCGGCTCTGGAAGTGTCTTATATCGCGGCCGTTCCCCGGATGGCGTATTATATAAAGTACAGCACACGGATTTATCAGATCTATCTGAAATACATTGCGCCGGAAGATATTCACGTATATTCGATCGACGAGGTCTTCATCGATGCGACGGATTATCTTAAAACTTATGGAATGACGGCACATGAACTCGCAATCACGATGATTCGTGATGTGCTGAAGGAGACCGGTATTACGGCAACGGCAGGCATCGGGACCAACCTTTATCTGGCGAAGATTGCGATGGATATCGTCGCGAAGCACGCGGAAGCCGACTCGGACGGCGTGCGGATTGCGGAGCTGGATGAGATGAGCTACCGCAGACAGCTCTGGACGCACCGGCCGCTTACCGATTTCTGGAGAGTTGGCAGGGGCTATGCGAAGAAGCTTGAAGAATACGGCATGTACACGATGGGAGATGTTGCCCGCTGTTCGATCGGCGGAGCAAATGATCTCTGCAATGAGGAATTGCTGTATAAGCTTTTCGGTGTCAACGCGGAGCTTCTGATCGACCATGCCTGGGGATACGAGCCGTGTACCATAGATCTGATCAAAAAATACAGACCGGAAAGTAATTCCGTCAGTTCCGGACAGGTGCTGATGTCACCTTACAGCTTCGAGAAGGCTGCGGTTGTGGTACAGGAAATGGCGGATGTGATGGCACTGGATCTGGTCAGCAAAAGAATGGTAACTGACCAGGTTACGCTGACAATCGGATATGATAAAGAAAGTCTGGAAGATCCGGAGATACGGAAGAAATACCGGGGCGCCGTCAGCCGTGATCACTATGGGAGAAGGATTCCGCAGCATGCACATGGTTCCGCGAAGCTGTCCGGCGCAACTTCTTCGGGCAATGAGATTACGCATGCAGCGATGGATATTTACCGAAGGACGGTCGATCCGTCTCTGCTGATCCGGCGGATCACCATTTCTCTGGAACATGTAATTCCGGAGGATGAGGTGTCGGATACAAGCTACGAACAGATGGATCTTTTTACGGATTACCATTCGCTGGAGGCAAAGAAAGAAGAAGACAAAAGGAAGCTGGACAAAGAGAGACGCATGCAGGAAGCCATGCTCTCGATCCGTGAGCGGTTCGGAAGTGACGCGGTTATCCGTGGGCTGAATCTCCGGGAGGGCGCAACCGGACTTGACCGGTCAAAGCAGATCGGAGGGCATAAGGCATAATCCTCAGGAATCGGGAGCATAGACATGAATCATGGGAAATCAGAGTAAATAAGGTATGGACCATGAGAAAAGATCGGAGGGCACAAGGCATGAACAAGGAGAAAGAGGAGCCTGAAGTGCAGAATAGAATGAAATCGGGATCTGCAGTGGGAAAAGAGAGAAGTTCGTTCCCTTATGAGGACATCGTTAATCTGCCGCACCCGGTTTCGCGATATCATGTGCCGATGCCGCTCATTCAGCGTGCGGCGCAATTTGCGCCCTTCGCCGCGCTCACCGGATATGATGAGGCGATCGAGGAGACCGGCAGACAGACGGATGACAGAGTTGCACTTTCCGAGAGCGAGATCGCGATTCTGAACCGGAAACTGCAGATTCTGAAGCAGATTCTTGACCGCAGGCCGGAGGTTTCGATTACATATTTTATTCCGGATTCGCGGAAAAAGGGTGGCTCGTATCACACCGTTAGCGGATCTGTTAAAAAAATTGATTCACAGAATCAGCGGATCGTGATGTGTTCCGGGGAAGTGATTTCTATGGATCGGTTGATCGCCATAGAGGGAGATATTTCCTGGGATGGTTTTGCATGATTCAGCATAACTTTTTTTCTCAAGTTGCAGTTAGTTACCTCGCTTCGCCGAAAAAACATTTACATAATATTAATTTAAAAATGACCCGGAGTATGGGGACAGCGGGTCGTACAAAAACATAAAAAAGAAGGGAAGCCCTGTGGATTCAGCAATCAGAAGAATCCACAGGGCGTTTTTTATGTTTACACATATGGGCTGAGGGCTTGTTTTTTTTACTTTTTATTTACCTGCACAAGATAACGGAATTAACGAGGTACGAATAAAATGGAAAAGTACAAAAAAATTAAAATTATTCAGGAAAGCAAGAGAATTAAAAATGGCAGGAATTACATTATCTCACATTTCGAAAACCTACCGCAACGGATTCCAGGCGGTCAAGGATTTTAATCTGGAGATCGGAGACCACGAATTCATTGTATTTGTGGGCCCTTCCGGCTGCGGAAAATCCACGATGCTGCGCATGATCGCCGGGCTGGAGGATATCTCCGAGGGAGAACTCTGGATTGGAAACCGGCTTATGAACAGCGTGGATCCCGGCAAGCGAAATCTGGCGATGGTTTTTCAGAACTATGCTCTCTATCCGAACATGACGGTATACCAGAACCTGGCATTCGGACTCAAGGCGCATAAGGTGGAAAAGACAGAGATTGAGCGCAGAGTTCAGAAGGCATCTTCGATGCTTGAGATCAAGAGCCTTCTGGACCGAAAACCTGCACAGCTGTCCGGAGGACAGATGCAGCGTGTGGCAATCGGAAGCGCGATTGTACGGGATGCAGATGCATATCTGTTTGATGAACCCCTATCCAATCTGGACGCGAAGCTTCGGACGCAGATGCGTGTCGATCTGAAAAAAATATACGACAAGCTCGGTTCTACGGTTATCTATGTCACACATGATCAGGTGGAGGCGATGACACTGGCGACGAGAATTGTTGTCATGAGAGACGGAATGGTACAGCAGGTGGGAACACCGAGGCAGATATATGAGAAGCCGGTGAACCGGTTCGTCGCAGGGTTTCTGGGACTGCCACAGATGAACTTCCTGAACGCCACCGTGGAAATGGAAGAGGGACGGGCATTCCTGAATACCGGGGACTTCAGAATTCCTCTCCCGCAGAGATTTTATCGCAGTCTGACGGAGGGAATGACAGAAGGTACTAAGGTGGAGATCGGAATCCGACCGGAAGATCTGATGACTGAGGGAGAATCCTTCAATGCAATCCCGTTTGAAATTGAGATGATAGAAAACCTCGGCTCTCATTTTTATCTGCACGGATTTGCGGGCAGTCAGAGCACAACCGTGAAGCTTGAGAGCTATGATCCGAAGCGCAGAGACAGACAGATGAAGCTCTACATTGATCCGGAGAAGATGCACCTGTTCGACAAGGGAACGGGAGAATCGATCGAAGAATTTCTGCTGGGATAAGCGGAAGGAGATAAGCAGTGACGATGAGGAAGAAACAGCATACGTGCTGTATACAGGATACACAGAAAATACAGGATACACAGAAGATACAGGTTACGCAGAAGATACGGGCTACGGAGAAGATACAGGCTGCACAGAAGATACAGGGAAACGGAGGTGCTGAACAATGACAGGAACCGGACAGGTAAAGAAAAAGGCGGGACCGTACTGTTATCTGATTCCCTCCGCGATCATATTTGGAATTTTCCTTTTCTACCCTTTTGTAAAGACGATTTACCTAAGCCTTTACAAGACAAATAAGCTGGGACAGGCAAAGCTCTTTGTCGGATTTGGCAATTACAAGGATCTGCTTACCAGCGCCAGCTTTGCAAATTCACTGGCAGTAACCGCAATCTTTGTTGTGATCGTTGTGATCGGAGGAATGCTGCTGGGACTGATCGGTGCGGTGCTCTGCAACAAGACATTTCCGGGCATACGGTTCTTCTCAACAGCATATGCGCTTCCGATGTCCATTGCATCGAGCTCGGCTGCTCTGATCTTCCGTATTATGCTTGACCCTACCATCGGTATTGTCAATAAGCTCGCGCACACGAACATCAACTGGCTGAATGACCCGAGATACGCTCTCGTGTGCGTGGCAGTGCTGACAGCCTGGCTGAACAGCGGAATCAATTTTCTGTATTTCAGCGCGGGACTTGCCAATATCGATGAGGAGATATATGAGAGAGCATCGATCGATGGCGCGGGTCCGGTGCGGCAGTTTTTCCAGCTGACACTTCCCGGATTGCGGCCGATCATGTTCTACACAGTAGTCGTGAATATCATTCAGGCCTTTCAGTCCTTCGGTCAGGTAAAGATCCTGACGCAGGGTGGACCCGGAGAATCAACCAACCTGATTGTCTATTCGATCTACCGGGACGCTTTCTTCAATTTCCGATTTGGCAGCGCGGCGGCGGAATCAGTTGTACTCTTTCTGATCATCATGGTACTTACCCTGCTGATGTTCCGCGCAGAGAAAAAAGGAGGTAAAACACGTTGAACAATATAGATGGATGCATCTCGCTTTCACAGCAGGAAATCGAGGCGATGCGCGAGGAAAGCATCAGATTAAATAAAAAGGCAATCCGGGTCAAGAAGGGGAGGAAAGCAGCACGGCTGATCATCAACATCGTCGTGGCATTTATCATTCTGCTTCCGCTGCTCTACGCGGTAAGTATCGCGTTTATGCCTTCGTCGGATCTTTATACCATGAATCTGAATCTGATTCCGAAACATCCGACACTTGAGAATTTCCATCAGGCACTCAGCAAAATCCCTCTGATCCGGTTCATCATAAATTCGTTCCTCGTAGCGGGCCTGATCACGCTCGGACAGATCATTTCCTGTTCCCTTGCTGCATTTTCTTTCTCCTTTCTGGAATTTAAGGGAAAGAAAATTCTGTTCATGCTCGTTATGGCAACGATGATGGTGCCGGGAGAGGCGACAATCATTTCCAACTATCTGACCGTTGGACAATGGGGCTGGCTGAACACGTACCGGGTTTTGATCATACCTTATCTGACAAGTGCGATGGGCATCTTCCTCTTCCGGCAATTTTATCAGTCTTTTCCGATTTCAGTGTATGAGGCGGCGAAAATTGACGGCTGTTCAAACCTGCGCTTCATCTTCCGGATCCTGCTTCCTCTGACAAAAGCGGCGATCGGAGCAATGGCGGTATATACCTTCATCAACGCATGGAATATGTATATGTGGCCGCTGCTCGTAACCGGAGATGAGTCCATGAGAACGGTTCAGATCGGACTGAGCATGCTGAACAGCGTAGATTCCCAGTCGATCACGATGATGATCGCCGGCGTAGTCATGATTATTCTGCCTTCGATTTCAATCTTCATTATCGGACAGAAACAGCTGATCCGCGGTATGTTCTCCGGAGCGGTAAAAGGCTGACCGCTGATTCTTCATCTGGTTTTTCAAGGGTCATAACCGCCGGAAACGGCGGATGACATATATCACTCATTTTTTTACATTAGGAGGAAAATATGAAAAAAAGGTTACTGACACTAACTGCCGCTGCACTCGCGGCAACTATGGTATTCGGCGCATGCGGATCCAGTACGGGAAGCTCTTCTTCTGAGTCTTCCGCCGCATCGCAGGAGAGCACAGAGCAGGCAGCAAGTACAGATACCGCGGAACAGACCACGACGGCTGCCGCAGATTCTGCGTCATCAGACGGAAGCACAGCAAGCTCTTCCGGAAAGACGACCATCACCTTCTGGCATTCCATGGGCGGTGTAAACGGAGATGCGCTTACACATCTGGTAGATCAGTACAATAAAGAAAATAAAGATAATATCTATGTAGATGCAGAGTATCAGGGCGAGTACGATGATACCATCAATAAGCTGAAGAGCGCGCAGATCGGAAACATGGGCGCGGACCTTGTTCAGGTATATGAGATCGGAACCCGTTTCATGATTGATTCCGGATGGGTAGTCCCGATGCAGGATCTGATTGATGAGGACGGATGGGATGAGTCCCAGCTGGAGCCGAATATTGCGGCTTACTATACGGTAGACAACAAGCTTTATTCCATGCCCTTTAACTCCTCTACCCCGATCATGTACTACAATAAGGATATGTTCGAGAAGGCAGGCATCACAGACATCCCGGATTCTCTTCCGAAGATTGACGCGATCGCAAACGATCTGGTACAGAAGGGCGGAGCCGGTGAGGCAATGTCCATGGGAATCTATGGATGGTTCTTCGAGCAGTTCCTCTGCAAGCAGGGTGCAAACTATGTAGACAACGATAATGGACGTACCAAAGCTGCTACAAAGGTTGAATTTGACAGCAACGGCGCCGGTGAGAAGATTCTCTCCCAGTGGAAGAAGATGTATGATGACGGCACCGCTCCGAACGTAGGCCGCGGCGGAGATTCCGGTCTTGCTGATTTCACAGCCGGAAAGAGCGCGATCACTCTCGGATCTACCGCTTCTCTTGCGCAGATTCTGCAGGATGTAAACGGCAAGTTTGAGGTAGGAACCGCTTACTTCCCGAAGGTAAGTGACGATGATCAGGGCGGCGTTTCCATCGGTGGCGCTTCTCTGTGGGCACTTGATAACGGTGACAAGGCGAAGCAGCAGGCAGTATGGAAATTCGTGAAATTCCTTGTTTCACCGGAAAGCCAGGCATACTGGGCAGCACAGACCGGTTACTTCCCGGTTACAACAGCTGCGCATGACGAGCAGACATTCAAGGATAATATCGCAAAATATCCGCAGTTCCAGACAGCTATCGATCAGCTGCATGATTCCAAGCCTGAGTACGCAGGTGCTCTGATGAGCGTCTTCCCGGAGGCAAGACAGGATGTAGAATCCGGAATTGAGAACATGCTGAATACGAATCAGGATCCGGCAGAAGCCACAAAGAGCATTGCGGACAGCATCAACAAGGCTATCGAGGATTACAACGTAGTAAACAGCTGATGTCTTCAGAAATAGCAATCGAGAACTATAACGTAGAGAACAGCTGATATCTTCTGACGTGAGCAGGACGTCTTCCGGTCCCAGGAGGGCGGGAGGCGTCCTGAGGCAGGAGATGCCGTCCGAATGGCGGCTCCGGAAATGATACGCATCAGAAAGAAGAAAGAGAACTCCATGACAGGCAGGCCTGAAGGCACCGGTCATGGAGTTTTTTTATAATAATTGTTCGGCAATCTCGGCATCCGGAGTTTGGCAATTTTGTGAATTCCGTTTTTGTAACTTGGTTACTTTAGTATCGACAATTTCGTTAATTTTGTTTTGAAAATTTACGATCATTTTGATTCATGAAGTGGTTGACGATCATGAGATACAAGAGTAAAATGTGCTTTGCTACATAGTTAACAGTGTTAATAATTGCCATCGATAAATATTATCATTGCCAATAATTGCACCGGCCAACTATTTATCTGTTTCATACATGCACTTGCTTTCAGATGAGCATTGTTTCATACAGAGTACCGCGGATAATGGCGCTTTCACAGTTTATGGCTGTTTCTGGGTTGGAACAGTTCATGCAGAGCGCTTACAGATCATAACCGGATATAAAGCATTGTATGTAAGCAGCAGGGATTGAAGGCTGTACAGCCGTATTCGAGGAAAGGAGTAAAGGATGGATCAGCTGGAGGAGGAACTGATTAACGCCATGCATCAGTTTCATAAGATGCGCCCCGTCTTCTGTTTTTCAGAAATCAGCAGGGGCAAAACCATTGTCATGGGAACAGCGTGGCAGATTTATAACAGCAGAGAGGATCACAAGGTGCGTGTGAGTGATATTGTTTCACGAATAGGAATGCCGGCGCCCGGTGTATCGCGCATACTGAAGGGCCTTGAAGAGGACGGGATCCTGAGACGGAGTCTGGATCCGAATGACAGACGCACAACACTGGTTTCCTTCACCGACAGGGGTATGAGCGAGATACAGAAAAATATCCGTTCAATTGAGAAAGCTCTTCATGAAATTATTGAGGGTATGGGAGAAGAAAAAGTCCGGACGCTCTGCTGTCTGCTGAATGAGCTGTACGCACAGACGGAATCGGTTTTTTCAAAATCTGACTGGAAAACGGAAAGGGAGAATTCATGAGACATATTTTCGGAAATCTGAAGAAGTACTGGAAATCTGTGCTGATTCTTGCTGTGCTGCTGATTGTTCAGGGCTTTTGCGAGATGTCTATGCCGCAGTACACGCAGAATATTATCGATGTCGGAATCCAGAATAAGGGAATTGAGCACATTCTTCCCGCCAGAATCACGGCGGACGAATACGACGAGGCACAGATTTTCATGGACGGGGATCAGCGGAAGGAGTGGCAGGCATCGTATGTTGAGGACGGAGAGAACTATACGATCAGAGATCTCGGAAAAGAGGAGTGGAAGAAGCTTGATAAGGACCTTCTGACTCCCGTGGTCATGGCTTATCAGCTTGGGCATATGAGTGAGGAAGCTTTCCGTGATATGGTTAAAAAACAGGCTGAATCGGCACCCTTGGCTGCAGGGCAGACGGATGCGATGGCCGGCGCGAATGTACAGGCGAACAGTACGGATGCGATGGCCGGTGCGGATAGCCAGGCGACCGGCTCGGATGCGATGACCGGCGCGAATAGCCAGGCGAACGGTGCGGATGCGATGACCGGCGCGAATGGCCAGGCAGACGCTGTGGATGCGATGGCTGCCGCGGAGAGTCAGATCGATTCTATGTCTGCGGAAGAGCTTGCCAAGGCATTTCATCTGGATGTACATATCTTCAAGGCGAAGGATGAGAATGGCAAGAAAGCCACGTATGTTGATGTGAGACCAGCAATCCGTCAGATGATAGAAAGCGGACAGATGACAGACGATCAGATTTCCGGGATGAGAGAGGAGATCAGCAGTGCCATCAGCAAAACAGGTGAACAGACAATGAAAGCCATGGCGATCCGCTATGCGGCAGATGCGGATCAGAAAGCCGGTGTGGATGTGAACAGCCAGCAGAAGCACTATCTCTGGATCAGCGGAGGGAAAATGATGCTGATCGCGCTTCTGATGGGACTTGCCGCGATCGCAGTCTCCTTTTTCGCTTCAAGGGTCGGCGCAGGGGTCGGCCGGGATCTGCGGTATCAGGTGTTCCACAACGTCATCGGATATTCCAGCGCAGAGATGGAAAAATTCCAGACATCATCTCTTATCACCAGGGCGACAAATGATGTGCAGCAGGTGCAGATGGTGACGACCATGCTGCTTCGTATGGTTCTGTATGCGCCTGTCCTTGCGGTCTGGGGCATTATAAAGGTATACCAGTCTCATGCAAAGATGAGCTGGGTGATTGCGCTTGGAATTGCGGTCATTGTGGGAATCATCCTTGTACTGGTCATGCTTGCCATGCCGAAATTCAAAATTATGCAGAAACTGGTTGACCGCCTGAATCTGGTGTCCAGGGAGATCCTGACGGGGCTCATGGTTGTACGGGCATTCGGAAGAGAAAAAACAGAGGAAGAACGGTTTGACGAGGCCAATATCGATCTGATGCGTACGCAGCTGTTTACAAACCGTGTGATGACCTTTATGATGCCGTCGATGATGTTTGTGATGAGCGGACTCAGCGTTCTGATCACCTGGGTCGCTGCGCATCGTGTGGATGCCGGCACGCTTCAGGTCGGAGCCATGACATCGTTTATCACCTATGCGATGATTATCATATCCTCCTTTATGATACTGACTGCGATGTCCATCATACTTCCGAGAGCAGGCGTAGCGGCGGACCGGATTCATGAAGTAATTGCCACAAAACCTTCTATTGTGAACCCGGAACATGAGGAAAAGCCGGAGAGCAAGAAGGGCGTGATCCGCTTTGATCATGTAAGCTTCCGCTATCCCGGCTCGGAGCTGGATGCCCTGACGGATATTTCCTTCACGGCGGAGCCGGGAAAAACTACGGCAATAATCGGCAGTACCGGTTCGGGAAAGAGTACGCTCGTGAATCTGATTCCGCGGTTCTATGATGTCACAGGCGGATCTGTCACGATAGACGGGGTTGATATCCGTTCCATGAATCTTCATGAACTGCGGGAAGAAATCGGATTTGTGCCGCAGAAGGGAACCCTGTTTTCCGGGACGATTGCCTTCAACATCCGTTTCGGACGCCCGGATGCATCGGACGAAGAGGTCAGACGCGCCGCGAAGATCGCTCAGGCTGACGACTTTATCGAGGAAAAAGAAGATGCCTATAACAGCTTCATATCACAGGGCGGAAGCAATGTATCGGGAGGACAGAAGCAGCGGCTCTCGATTGCGCGGGCGATCGCGAAGAAGCCTTTGGCGCTCGTTTTTGATGACAGTTTTTCTGCTCTTGATATGAAAACAGATGCGAAGCTCAGAGAGGAGCTGTCACGGGAAGAAAAAGATGCGACAAAAATCATTGTCGCACAGAGAGTCAGCACGATTCTGAATGCAGATCAGATACTTGTTCTGGATGAGGGAAAAGTGGCAGGACTCGGTACACATGATGAGCTGCTGGACAATTGCGAGGTTTACAGACAGATCGCTGCTTCACAGCTTTCACAGAAAGAACTGGAGGGGACGCGCCATGCAAAATAACAGAAATCAGAACCTGCGGGGATTCGGGAAAAATCAGAGACAGCAGGAAGAGATGAACGCAGATGCGGAGAAGCGGGCGCGGGATAAGCAGCTGGAAGAGTATCGCAAAAAACAGAAAATGTCCAGGCCAATCGGACACGGCCCCGGTCGTAACCAGGTTGCAGAAAAACCGAAGAATTTCAAGGCATCCTTTGGAAAGCTGATGCGTTACATCGGGCGCTACCGGATTGCGGTTATCCTTGTCATGATTGTTGCGGTACTTTCGACGATCTTCAATGTCCTTGGACCGAAGATCATGGGAAATGCGACAACCGAGCTGGCGGAAGGACTGATGCGTAAAATCCAGGGAACCGGCGGAATTGATTTTGAAAAGATCGGAAAAATTCTGATCTTTACACTTGCCCTGTATCTCGCATCTGCCGGATTCAGCTTTATTCAGGGATGGATCATGACGTCAGTCAGCCAGAAGGTTGCCTATCGCATGCGCCGTGAAATCTCTGAAAAGATTGACCGTATGCCGATGAAATATTTTGAAAGCAGGCCATACGGAGATGTACTCTCGAGAATTACAAATGACGTAGATACGCTTGGAACCGGTCTGAACCAAAGCATTACGATGATCATATCGTCTGTTGCTACGATCGTCGGTGTTGTGGTGATGATGCTGACAATTTCCCCGCTGATGACATTGATCGCGGTCGTCGTCATTCCGGTGTCCGGAGCCCTGGTTGCCTTCATTGTAAAAAAATCACAGAAATATTATATCCGGCAGCAGGATTCTCTCGGAATCATCAACGGACAGATTGAAGAGGATTTCTCCGGTCAGCTGGTGATCAAGGCATTCAACAGAGAGAAGATCGTTATGGGTGATTTCAACAGCACAAACAGCGATCTGTATGATTCAGCGTGGAAGTCACAGTTTATATCCGGAGCGATGATGCCGGTTATGAATTTTATCAGCTATCTTGGGTATGCCGGTGTCGCGATTTCCGGAGGACTACTGGCGATTCGCGGCGTGATCGGTGTCGGTGATATTCAGGCATTTATTCAATACGTGAGCAATATAAAGCAGCCGCTGGCACAGATGGCTCAGGTTATGAACCAGGTGCAGTCCATGACAGCGGCGGCGGAACGTGTCTTCGAATTTCTGGAGGAAGAAGAGGAAGATCCTGCATGGATGACACAGGCAGAAGAAGGGAAGAGTAAAGCTTTCGGAATAAGCGAGTCGGCCGGGAGCGGAGAAGCTTGCTGGACAGAAGAGTCGGGTGAAAAGAGCGGATCTATCGCTGCAGCCGGGACGGGAAAAATTCGTGGACAGGTCGATTTCGAGCATGTTCGTTTCGGCTATGATCCGGATCAGATCGTCATCAAAGATTTTTCCTGTCATGTGGATCCGGGACAGAAGATCGCCATTGTCGGGCCGACAGGAGCAGGAAAAACAACCATCGTAAAGCTTCTGATGCGTTTCTACGATGTGAACAGCGGAACAATCCGGCTGGACGGACAGGATATCCGAAGCATAGACAGACATCAGCTTCGAGAGAATTTCTCTATGGTTCTGCAGGATACCTGGCTCTTTTCCGGCACTATCCGGGAGAATATCCGCTACGGCCGGCAGGATGCAACGGATGAGGAGGTCGAGGAGGCGGCAAAAGCTGCTCATGTGGATCACTTTATCCGGACGCTGCCCGGCGGATACGACATGGTGCTGAACGAAGACGCGACAAATGTGTCACAGGGCCAGAAACAGCTTCTGACCATTGCGCGGGCAATGCTTTCAGACCGCAGCGTCCTGATCCTGGATGAAGCGACATCGTCCGTAGATACAAGAACCGAGCAGCTCATTCAGAACGCTATGGATCAGCTCATGAAAGGGAGAACAAGCTTCGTCATCGCACACAGACTGTCCACAATCCGAAACGCCGACAGGATACTGGTACTCAACCACGGAGATATCGTAGAACAAGGAACCCATCAGGAACTCCTCGCACGCAACGGATTCTACGCCGACCTCTACAACTCGCAGTTTTCTGTATAAAGCCGTCGTCAAGCGGGCAGTTTTTGGGCATGCAATGCATGCACAGAAAACTGCATGCTTGAACGACGCTAACATGTATGAGCATGTAGCGGTGCGAAGCACCGCGAGAATGCGAATGCATGTGGCAACTGCGAGAGTTGCGAAGCAACGGAGCAGTTGGCTTTATACAGAAAAAAGCTCTTCGAAAACACAGACAGGTATGAGCACGAAAGTGCGAATGCCTGTAGGATTGCGCAAGTGCGAAGCACGGAGCAATCCGTAGCTTATACAGAAAGCAGCCCGGTATGAGCATGTAGCGGTGCGAAGCACCGCGAGAATGCTCATTCCTGTTAGCGGCACGGAAGCTGCGAAGCAGCGAAGTGACGCGGGGGACTTATACAGTACAAATAGTGAAGAGCTCTTCGAAAACGCAGACAGGTCTCGTCGCACGCGAAGCGCGCGTAAGAGACTGGATGCGATTTCGAAGGCAACAGGTATGAGCACGAAGTGACGCGGGGACTTATACAGAAAATGGCTCGATGCTCGTATCCAATGTTACAGAATTTTTTCTCAGAATACCCCAAACTAGAGAAAAACAATGGGAAACATAAACGAGATAAAACACGCTGCGCGAGTTTTATCTCGCTATCGCGACGCTCGCCGCACACGAATACTTCGCATTCGGCTGCGGCTCACTGTTCGCGTAAAAAAGAGAATCCCTGCCGATGGCAGAAATTCCCGGAAAGTGTGAGGAAATGACAATAGAGGAGATCAGAGAGAGACTGGAAGCGGATGAGAGAAATCGTTCGTATACCGATCGGGGAATTCATCCTGTCTTCCAGGTGAGCAGCAATGCCAGGATTCTGATTATCGGTCAGGCTCCGGGGCGGAAGGTGGAGGAATCCGGTATACCGTTCAATGACAAATCAGGAGAAACACTGATCCGATGGATGGGAATTGACCGGGAGACGTTTTATTCTTCGAAGATCGCAATCATGCCGATGGATTTCTATTATCCCGGGAAGGGCAGGTCCGGAGACCTGCCGCCCAGAAAATTTATCGCGGAGGAGTACCATTCAGATATTTTACGTTTGATGCCGGAAGTAGGACTCACGATTCTGATCGGCAGGTATTCCATTGATTACTATCTGAAAGATCACAAAAAGAAAAATCTGACCGAGACCGTTGCTGCCTATCGAGAATATCTGCCGGAGTATTTTCCGATTGTACATCCGAGCCCGCTGAACTTCAGATGGCAGCGGAAAAATCCATGGTTCGAGGAGCAGGTCGTTCCGGTGCTTCAGGAGAATGTGCGGCGCCTTTTGTAATCATCGTCCCTTCCAGATCATGCGAAGTACCTCTGCCGGTTTCGGCGTGGTTCCATACAGGAGAACACCAACACGGTATATCCTGGCGGCGAGCACACCGGTTCCGAATACAGAAACCGCGAGAATGGCAATGGAGATGGTAATCTGCCAGGAAGGCACTGTACTCATGGCGATTCTGGTGAACATGGCCATGGGAGAGGTAAACGGAATAAAGGAACACACCAGCATCGGGAGATTGTCCACTTCTCCGCTTCCAAGTGCGGTCATCACAACGATAAAAGCAATGATGAAGAGGAAGGTGATCGGCATGATGGCGGTATTGATGTCCTCGAGCTTCGAAACCGTTGATCCGACTGCCCCGTACAGAAAGGCATAGATCAGGAAGCCGAGGATAAAAAATATAAGCATAAACAGCAGCAGATGGAGCGGAATGTCAAAGATCGAGGTCACAATTTGATTATCCGCCCAGTCAGTCCTGGTAAGGTTGAAGAGCAGGAAAGCGGTTCCGAAGACGCAAAGAAGCTGGACAAGACCCGCCAGGCAGGCTGCCAGTACCTTGCCGAACATCATTTTTACCGGGTCGGCACTGGTGACCAGAAGTTCCATGGCGCGGGAGCTCTTTTCTGTCGCAACACTAGTGCTGACCATCTGTCCGTACAGAAGGATCACCATATACAGGGCAAAAATCATAATATAGGTGTAGAAGAAATTCTGAGACTGATCCTTTCCGGTGGCCTCCACCTTGTGTGACACCTCTGTCGCAAGAATGCTTCCGGCCCGTTCCGGAGAAAGACCGGCTTTGGTCATTGCCTTCATCTCAGAGATTCCGCGGAGAATCTGGTCGGCGATTTCCGGGTTGGCATCATACATGGAGAGATTTTTGACAAAATATGTGTAGTTCTGTGCATTCTGAAGCAGAAAGCCGCAGTCTGCGGTCCCATCGTTGATTTTGCCCCGAATATCAGCGGCGTCCGGATCCGTGATGGTTATCTGATAATCCGGGAATGCTTTCTCGAAGGCTGCCTGCGCCTGCTGCGTAAGTGCGGGATCTCCGGAGGAGAGCAGCATGACTTTTTGTTCCCCGCTATCAGAATTGCTTTTAACCAGTCCGGAAATCTTCGGGAAAAACATGATGACGGAAAGCAGAATCATCAGGACGATTGTGGTGCCGACGAAAACCTTGTTTTTGAAATAATTTCCAAGCTCGAACCGGAAAATTGTCTTGAACTGATTCATGTGACTCATAGATTCTCCCTTCAGATCTGATCTCTGGTGGTCTGTACAAAAATATCGTTGAGTGAGGGCTCAAATATTCGGACTTCATTCACATCCCATTTCGTGGTCAGAAGCTGCATCTCCCGGCGGCAATTGCTCGTATCGTTCAATGTGATACGGATGGCACCATCCTCAGTGAGAACAGCCCGGTCTCCGTAATATTCGAGAATCTGTTCCTGCATTGAGGAACGGACAAGCAATTCATTGCCTGCCATGTGGTGCCGGATTTCCCGAAGATTTCCGGAGAGTACAATGTGACCTCCATTCAGAATTGCAATCTCGCTGCAAAACTCTTCGATGTAATTCATCTGATGACTGGAAAAAAGAATGATTTTTCCCCGCTTCATCTCGTCTCTTACGACTTCCTTCAGAAGCTCCGCATTTACCGGATCAAGACCGGAAAAAGGCTCGTCCAGAATCAGAATATCCGGATCATGGGCAAGAGCAGTGACGAGCTGGATCTTCTGCTGATTTCCCTTTGAGAGAGCGTCCAGCCGTTTATTGCTGTATTCGGACATCCCGAGGCGTTTCAGCCAGCTGTCAATCGCTGCGCGGGCATCTGTTCGCTTCATGCCTTTGAGCTCCGCGAAGTACAGCAGCTGATCCGCAATGATTTTCTTCGGGTAAAGGCCCCGCTCCTCCGGAAGGTAGCCGATTTTCACCGATTTGTAGTCGATTGGTTTGCCGTCCAGCATGATCTCACCCTTGTCCGCCGGAAATACATTCATCAGAATTCGTATGGTGGTTGTTTTTCCGGCACCATTTCTCCCCAACAGCCCTAGAGCAGTACCGCTTTCCGCTGTCAGGCTGATTCCCTTAAGTACCTGATGCTCGCCAAAACTCTTATACAGATCTTTTAGTTCCAGTTTCATGCGGTTCCTTTCTTTTCGTAATTTATGAATAATACTTGTGGGTTTCAGCCCCTGCATTTCCGAAATGCGCAGGCTTTTTCTGCTTTTGATGAATCAACAGCGGGGATGCTCATCCTTTTAATGAAACGACAGCAGAAATCTTCCGCTTTTGCTTAATCAACAGCAGGAACGTTTCTTGTACATTTTCAGTATAAGGTGTATATATTTCTTATGGCAAGTTAATTTATGCGACACAGGGCGTATCGTGTATACATTTTTATTCGGATGAATTTGCGTGACACAAGCGGCATATATTTATTGCGGCAGGTAGATTTGTGTGACACAAGCGGCATATATTTGTTGCGGCAGGTAAATTTGTGTGTTATAAGGGAAATATATTTTCTTGCGAGAGGCAGCACGCCGGACAAAAAACGTTAAGGATGAAAAACGATGAGAATAATGATAGCTTCTGATATTCATGGATCTGCATATTATTGTGGGAAAATGCTGGAGGCGTTTGAGCGTGAAGAAGCGGAGCGGTTGATGCTGCTCGGAGATATTTTGTATCATGGTCCGCGAAATGATCTTCCGAGAGAATATGCGCCCAAGAAAGTCCTGAAGCTTTTGAACGAGAGAAAAAATGATATCTTCTGCGTGCGTGGAAACTGTGATACAGAAGTGGATCAGATGGTATTAGAGTTTCCTATCATGGCAGATTACTGCATCCTGACGGCGGGGAGGAGACTTGTTTATGCTACGCATGGTCATCGTTTCAACAGGAGCCAGCTCCCTCCGATCCGTCAGAATGATATCCTGCTCCATGGTCATACCCATATCCCCGCATGGGAGCAATTCGGAAGCAATAACCTTTATCTGAATCCCGGCTCCGTGTCCATCCCAAAAGAGGATTCTCCTCACAGTTATATGATCCTGGAAGATCATACATTTATATGGAAGGATCTGGACGGAAACGAATATCACAGGACAAGAATCTGAGGGATATTGGTTAATGTATGATGAAATCCCAGCTGCAGAAATAATTGAGGGCAGACTAATAGCTGCTGAATAGTGGACAGAATAGTAGCTGCTGAATATTGGATAGAAATAATAACTGCTGAATGGTGGACAAATAGTAGCTGCTGAATGGTGGACAGATCAATAGCAGCTGAATGGAGGTCAGATCAGATGGACATACCTGAGACCCTGGAATTACTGCGAAAAAAGGCACTGGAAGATGATGGACTGCGTAAAAGAATTCTGGCTACAAGAAATACAAAAACACCTCTTGCTGATTTCTGCAGAATCAGCACAGAACAGGGATTGCCAATGTATGAGATGGATCTCCTGGAGTATGGGGAAAGCTCATATGCCGCTATGCGCAGAAGTACAAACGGGGGAGGGGAGAATTCCCCGCTTCTTCAGTACGAGGACGACTATTACGAGCTGTTTCTGAGCGAACTGGAATAAATATGAACAATATCGAAAGGCAAACAATATATAAATAGGAATAATGTTTAAATACGAAAAATGTCTAAGGGCGAACAATATCTAAATAGGAATAATATTCATACACGAACAATATCTAAATACGAACAATATCTGAGGTGAATGAAATGAGCATAGCAGACAAACAGCATATCCTGACTGATATCAGAGAGGCTGCTCTGGAAGCAGGGGCAATTATGAGATCTGCACATGAGGGCCAGGATGAGATTTCTCCGGATAAAATAAAATCCGGTCACGCAAATTTTGTCACCATATATGACAAAAGAGTACAGGAGTTTCTGACCGGGCGGCTCGGTGACATATTGCCGGAGGCGCATTTTGTAGGAGAAGAAAACGGAAAGGATGCTTTTGATGAAAGCTTTCGGCAGGGATTTACCTTTGTAGTAGACCCTATAGACGGCACTTCAAACTTCATGAACAATTATGGCCCGAGTGTCACATCGATCGGACTTTTCAAGGATGGAAAACCATTCATCGGGGTTGTATACAATCCCTGGCAGGAGGTAATGTTTTCAGCCGCGGAAGGCGTAGGCGCTTTTGAAAATGGAAAAACTATTCACAGCTCAAACGAGTCGCTGTCGATGAGCCTGGTTTCCTTCGGGACCGCTCCATACTATCCAAATCTGCGGGATCAGGTCTGGAAGGTCGGATCCTTCTATCTTGACAGATGCGTTGATCTGCGGAGAAGCGGAAGCGCAGCCTGGGATCTGTGCATGGTAGCTTCCGGAAGAACCGGTCTGTTCGTGGAACCACTCCTGCAGCTGTGGGATTATGCAGCCGGAGCAGTGATTCTGACGGAAGCAGGAGGCCGAATTACAGACCTTGCGGGAAAAGAGCTGGATTTCTGCGGGCCATCATCCATAGCAGCAGCGTCTGCAGGAGTCAGCCGGGGAGATTACCTTCCGTCGGGGATAGAGGATTGATCCGGGATTCCAGAAAATATAAAGTTGAAATAGCTTGAGAAAAAGGGCTGAAAAAAAATTGAGAAAAAGATAAAAAACGCTTGACGCAAGGTAAACAACGTGATAAAGTACTTTATGTTGTCGCGGAAAACAAAAAAGCCAAGACAACACAGAAGCAACACAGAATGGACATTGACAACTGAACAGTAAAACACATCCTCGAAAATTCAAATGAAGTTTTATAAAATTTTTGTTTGAACGATCGAAAGTATTCAACGGGTTATCGAACTGTTCGCAGGG
>NZ_JBQHWP010000031.1:0-21179 GCF_052063915.1 Bilifractor sp. HCP3S3_D3 | reverse complement strand
AGATCTAAAAAGTGCATGATTAGAGTGTTAACACGGATATTAAATAAAAGCCCCTGAAAACCGGGGCTCATGTTAAAGTTTTTTCGAGACATTTTCATTTATGCTTGACAGAAAATCTTGGCATCATTTGCATTTCCGTTTCACTTCGTACTCATACCTGTTGTCTTTGAAATCACATCCTTTCTGTTTCGCACGGCTTTACGTACGACGACCCTGTCTGCATTTTCGAAAAGCTTCGTTATGTATAATGTAAAAAAGCTACGAATTGTGCCGTACTGCGCAATCCTGCACAGCAAAAGATTCCACCGTCCGCTTTCTGCCGCATCCCGGCTTCGTTAATGGACTGTGGAATCTTCAAGTTTAAAAATTTATTTTCTGTGCAGGGCTTCGACCGATTCAAGCCCCTTACTCCTCGATATGCTCTCTCCCGACCCGGATGATCGTATGTACGTGTTCATCCGCAAGCGAATAAAAAATCTGTTTTCCGTCTCTTCTTGCTTCTACGAGCTTGGACTGCCGCAGGATCTTCAACTGGTGCGATACCGCGGACTGTGTCATATTCAGAAGCTCAGCGATCTCACCGACGCTCCGTTCCGAATCAAACAGAGCAAACAGAATCCTGATTCGCGTAGAGTCTCCGAAAACCTTAAACAGCTCGGCCAGATCGAACATCTCATTCTCATCCGGCATACAGCATGTTCTTTTCTGAACAATATTTTCTTTCATTTCAAATCCTTCTCCCGCTCATCCGGCATACAACAGGTTCTTTTCTGGACTGTATTTTCTTTCATTTCAAATCCTTTTCTCTCCATATCACTTTCTGCATACTTATTTTTTTACGCTGCGCCAGTAGAGCGTTCGCTATTTATCAAGACCCATTGATACACGGAAGGCAGTCTTATCCTTTCTTGTAGCTCAGTGTTCTCGTCGAGTTCAGGACACAGATCAGCAGTACTCCAGTATCCCCGAACACCGCGAGCCACATCGGCGCAAGTCCGACAGCTGCCAGAAGCAGGATAGCAATCTTGATTACAATCGCCAGCACAATATTCTGTCTCGCAATCCGTATGGTTTTTCTTGAAATCCGGATCGCTTTCTCTATCTTCGAAGGCTTGTCATCCATCAGGACTACATCTGCCGCCTCTATCGCGGCGTCCGATCCAAGTGCGCCCATGGCAACTCCGACATCTGCCCGTGCAAGGACAGGCGCATCGTTGATTCCGTCTCCTACGAATACAAGAGAGGTTCCGTCCGGTTTCTCATCAATCAGCCTCTCGACCTCGGATACCTTGTCCGCCGGAAAAAGCTCCGCTCTGTACTCGTCTAAGCCGAGGTCTGCAGCAACCTTTTCCGCAACCTTCTCCCGGTCTCCTGTAAGCATCACCGTCTTCCGGATACCGACCGCCTTCAGCGACGCGATCGCCTGCGCCGCATCCGGTTTTTCAACATCATTGATGTGGATATGACCTGCGTACTTACCCTCGATCGCTACATGAATGATTGTGCCCGGCTCATTGCAAATCTTCCACTTTGCGCCGACATCCTCCATCATCTTCTGATTGCCGACACACACCGTCTTTCCGTTTACCGCAGCACGGATTCCCCGGCCGGCAATTTCCTCTACATTCTCAACCTCACAGCCGTCATTTTCTTTTCCAAATGCCTGCCGCAGGGAGACAGCGATCGGATGAGTGGAATACCTTTCTACATGCGCCGCCAGGTGAAGCAGTTCCTTCGCTTCGATGCACTCCGGATGAAGCGTCGTCACTTCAAAAACACCCTTCGTCAGTGTTCCGGTCTTATCGAACACTACGGTATCCGCCCTGGAGAGAGCATCCATATATCCGGATCCCTTGATCAGAACACCGATTTTGGACGCGGCGCCGATTCCGCCGAAAAACGCAAGCGGTACGGAAACCACCAGCGCGCACGGGCAGGATACGATCAGGAAGGTCAGGGCGCGGAGCAGCCATGTGGCAAAATTCCCGACGAAATCGCCCGAAATAAGCGGCGGAAGAAAAGCCACCGCCACCGCTGCAAGCACGACAATCGGCGTGTAAACCCTGGCGAATTTTGAAATAAATTTTTCGCTCTTTGACTTCCTGCTCCCGGCATTCTCGACAAGTTTCAGAATCTTCGCGGCAGTTGACTCCCCGAATTCCTTTTCCACCTTCATCCGGAGAAGCCCGTTCTGATTCACGCATCCGGAAAGAATCACGTCTCCGGTTCTGACATCACGCGGCAAGCTCTCGCCGGTCAGCGCCACTGTGTCAAGACTTGAACTTCCCTCCACAACGATCCCGTCCATCGGGACTTTTTCTCCCGGCTTTACCACAAGGATATCACCGACCTTCACCTCCTCAGGATTTACCGTTTTCACTTCTCCGCCGCACTCCAGGTTCGCGGTATCCGGACGAATGTCGAGCAGCTGCGATACCGCCCTTCTGCTGTTGCCCTCGGCAATCCCCTCAAACAGCTCTCCAACCTGGAAAAACAGCATCACGAACACTGCCTCCGGAAACATCTCTTTGCCTCCCGGTACAAAACCGATCAGCAGCGCTCCGGCCGTCGCGACAGTCATCAGAAATGACTCGTCAAACACCTCGCCGTGAGCGATTCCTTCGCCGGCCTCCCGAAGGACATCGAATCCCGCTGCAATGTAAGGCACCAGATAGATCAGCAGACGCTGCCACATTTCCAGACCGGGAAGAGCACGGTTAATCAGGTATGCGGCGATCAGAAGCCCTGTTGAAACGACGATCTGAATCAGCTTCTGCTTTGGCTCCATCTCATCGTCTTCATCATCGTCATTATCTTCATCGTCATTCTCGTCGTCAGCATCATCTTCGGCCTTTTCTTTCTTCACAGGCTTCTGCCCTGATTTCCGTTGCTCTGACTCCTGCTGTTCTGACTGCGGCTGTCCTGAATTCTCCGATCCAGACCGCTTCTGTTCGGGCCTGTCATGTTCAGGCCCATCCTCTTCTAACTGTTCCTGTTCAGCCCGCTTCTTTCCGGACCGCTCCTGTTCTGACCGTTCTTGTTCAGCCCGCTCCTTTTCGGACCGCTCCTGCTCCTGTAACAGTTTCGCCGCGTCGAATTTCCTGGTCTCGGAATTCTTCAGCGCCTCCTCCCGCTCTTCTGCCAAGCGTTCCTCTTTCTCCTTCTGCTCTGTCTCCGCAGCCTTCACTTCCTGTGACACTTTCTCCGCGTCACAAATCAGCTCCGTTCTTTTCTTCCTGATGTCATCCATGTCGCTCATAGGCACCCCCTGGCTGTTAAAATTTCTTCATGTGGCAACAATATTTTCTTTTGATTTATTAAACATATGCTCAATCGTTCATATGTAATTTAAAAATACACCTGAGCCAGGTCTTTGTCAAGGATATTATCAGCTTCATCCATACGTTTTTTACATGCTGCAGTATATTTCCAGAATCGTCGCTCTTCTCAAAAACGCCGGGCGGTGAAAATCACAATTTCCACAATTCCGTCGCCCGTCTCAAAACCGTCGGGCGACGCATATCATGAATCCCACATAATCGTCGCTCTTCTCAAAACGGCCCAATCGTAGAAGTATGTCAAGTCGCAGGACAACATCAAGAATAACAACTGAAATCAGAAGCTTGTATTTCTCTAAGCGTAAATATAAGCACGGCGCCCACAGCAAAGCCACCGGACCAGCCGGTGGCTTTGAATTCCGTTCTCATCGGAAGCTCTTTACCCAGTTCACCAGGGAATCATGCCAGATATTTTCCGCCACATCACGCTTCATCTGATCTGTGACAGGTCCATTCGACGCAAGTTTTGCCAAAATAGCCGCCTGCAGTTCCTCGACTGTCATCTCCTCATACGATTTTCCAGCCGCTTCCTTGAGAAGTCTCCCGGTCTTCTTCTCTATGCTTTCCTCCGAAACCTGCTCTCCAGGCTGCCGTATTCCGGATTCCGTCTCCGCTGTCAACGTATCCTTCATTTTGGAGTCTGCCCCGCATGCCGCGCCATCCTTCACTTCGGATTCCACCTCGCATGCCGCGCCATCCTTCATTTCGGATTCCTCCTCACATGCCGGAGTATCCGCAATGTCGGTTTCCTCCTCACATGCCGGAGTATCTATGTTTCCTGATTCTGCCTTGCATACCGATGTTTTCATGAAATCCGGGTTCTCCCCTTCCGCCGCCGGGATCCAGATCTCTCCGGAATTCGCCTTAATTGTGACAGTAATCTGCCCGTTCTGCGCGGTCACCGACGTTCCGGCAAGTCCTCCGATAAAATGTTCCCCACCCTCGGCAGATATCGTCATGGTAAAATCATTGTCGTCATTATTTACCGTGACCAGAACATTCTCCCCATTCCACTCCCTGGCAAACGCATACTGCCGGTTTGTCAGCAGAAGTTCCTTATACGCTCCATACGAAAGTGCCTTCACCGACTGCCGGATCCGTCCAAGCGCAGCGATTTCTCTCGTGATCGGGTTTGTTCTTACCGCATCCCTGTAATCATCGAGGTTCAGCTCCGGACGAAGCGACGCGTCGCTTCCCCATTCCTTGCGTCCCTCGATGCCGAACTCCGAGCCATAATAGATCGACGGCACTCCCGGAAGGGTATAGAGCAGGACATGTACCGGGAACATATGTGCCTTATTGTTCAGCTTTGTGTAAATCCGCTCCACATCATGATTGTCCACAAAATTGTAGAGACCGAGTCCGTCCGGCCGGTTGCCGCCCATTTCGTACAGTCTTCGTACCGTGTGCGCAATCTCAAAATAATTGTGCTCATTGTGTCCGGAATAGAGTGCCTTGTGCAGACAGTAATTCGTGACAGCGTGGAGCATCTCCGGATTTGACCACCGGATATAGTCGCCGTGGATGACCTCGCCCATCAGCCAGAAGTCCTTCTTCACCTCATTGGCGGTTCTGCGCAGACACTTCATAAAATCAAAATCCAGCACATCTGCCGCGTCCAGGCGAATGCCGTCCACGTCAAACTCCTTCACCCAGAACCGGATCGTATCACAGATGTAATTCTGAACCTCCGGATTTCTCTGGTTCAGCTTGACCAGCAGATTGTATCCGCCCCAGTTTTCATACGAAAATCCATCGTTGTACTCATTATTCCCGCCGAAATTTACATTGCAGTACCAGTCCCGATATGCAGAGCTCTCACGGTTCTTCTGCAGATCCCGGAACGCGAAGAAATCTCTCCCGGTATGGTTGAATACACCGTCAAAAATAACCCGGATTCCGGCCTTATGGCACCTTGACACGAACTCCTTCAGATCCTCGTTGTCTCCCAGTCTGCTGTCCAGTTTCCGGTAATCGGTGGTATCATATCCATGACTTGCCGATTCAAAAAGCGGTCCGATATACAGCGCGCTGCATCCGAGCTCCTTCATATGATCAATCCATGGGATCAGCTTCTTCATGCGGTGCACAGGCTCACTGTAGTCATTCTGCTTCGGCGCACCGGTAAGTCCCAAAGGATAAATATGATAAAAAACCGCTTCATCGTACCATGCCATAATGTATTTCTCCCTTCCTTATACAGTTCTCTCATTATATTCAGATCTACCTGTTTCCGTTCAACAGATAATCAGACATACCTGTTTCTGTTCACAGTGCCAGACAAGAACAATGTAGGTCATTCCGCTGAACACTCCGATCCATTATATAACATACAAAAAGAAATGGACAGAATTGCAACATATAAAAAGAAAAGACAGAAAAGCGGCAGTCTCAATCAAGAGATCCATCCGTTTTCTGTCCATTTTCCGATCCCCGGTTTTCTCCGGAGAAAAATATCTGTTCTGTTTGCATTGCTCAATAATCCTTCGCCGAAGCTCCGACACTTACCTTCCGGAGTCTCCGAATTGCGGTCTCCTGCTTTCATCAGAAGCCCATCGGATTACGATATCCGCTTCTTCTTGCGATATCACCGTAGAAATCAACAACCTCTCTCATATATGCATGGAAGCGATCCTTAAGAGATGTCTTTGTATTTCTTCCGTTATATACTCTTGCTGTGTTCTTTCCCATTACATTGTTGTTCTTTGTTGTTACGTTTGTGTTCATCATAATCTATATCCTCTCTTTCGTAATGATCTGTCTGTTGTGCAGGTTCTCAGGTGTTTCCAGTTGTTTTCAGGTCTTTACAGATCTTTTCAGGTCTTTCGCGACCTTTTCAGATCTTTTCAAATCTTTCCCGGTTTCCTGATTTCCTTGTTTCCTTGTTTCTTATTGCTTTGTTTCTTCCTTGCTGCAATTGTAAAATACCGCATATTCTGCTATACTTCGCATCAAAAGGAATAAAAAACCAATCAAATCTTGCAAGGAGGACCGCCGTGATACCAATTTACGAAGAAAGCGCCGATCATCTGCAGATCGTGAAGCAGAATTCTATTCATATTCCTCCCCATCTGCACCAGTCAATCGAAATCATTCTTGTGACGAACGGTTCGATTGTAGCCGGAACCGGAACCGACCTGTTCGAGATGAAGCCGGGTGATCTCGGCGTCATCTTCCCGAATCTCATTCACCACTATCAGGTTTTTTCCCAGGGCACGAATCAGCACGTCACCCTTCTGGCATCTCCTGCCTATTTCGGAATCTATGCAGACTTTCTTCGAAACTACGAGCCGGAGAATCCGGTGATCCCGAAGGAGCAGGTTCCGCCGAATGTAATCTATGCGCTGAAGAACCTGATGAAAATCAATCGCGAACATCTGTATTCCTCGCCTGATTTTCTCAATCCTACCCACGGAAATAATAATGTTCCCGAGCTTCCGCCGCAGGATCTGTCTGACCTGACAGAGAGCGAGGACACGGCTGTGTCTTCCGATGCATCAGATATCGCTGCGATGCAGAACCATGAAATCTGTTCTGTCACATCCGCGCCGAAGCACGCCTCCGACAGGACTGTCCCTCAAAGCACTGGTACAAAGTCTGGAAAGCTCTCCCGCTCCTCTCCATTGTCCGAGCAGCTGAACGCCGCCTGCATCAATACGCTGAACCACTCCTTCACACAAATCATTCTTGCCAGCAGTCTCCCTCTTCTGAAGCTGCAGAAAAGAACAGATCTGAAGGATCACGACATCGTATACCAGACAGCGGTGTACATATCCGCTCACTACCGGGAGGACATCTCTCTGACCACGATGTCGCAGGCGCTCGGAATCAGCCCATTTGCACTCTCCCGGGTCTTTTCCGGTGTGTTTCACCAGAATTTCAACCATTATCTCAACGATGTCCGGCTTCAGCATGCGTCCGCGCTTCTTGCAGACAGCGACCGGTCTGTCACGGATATCTACCTCGACTGCGGTTTCCAGAGCCAGGCGACCTTCAACCGCGCGTTCCAGGCCAGATACCACATGGCGCCAAGGGACTACAGAAAGCAGGCATCCCTCACCTCGCAGTGAGCAGACCGTTCCCGATCTACAAAATATATATTCAAACATATCCGTCCCGCTCTGCCCGCCCGGGCACCTGACCAGATCCGGTATACAAAATACATACTTAAACATATCTGTCCTGCTCTGCGCGCCTGGGTTCCTGACCTGATCCGCTCCGGCTCACAAAAGATATACACACACAGAAAGCCCTGTCAATCGTGACAGGGCTTTCCGCTTATCCTTTTATTTTCTTAATTCATTCCGCGCAGAATCTCTCGTTATGAAGCAGTTTGTGCTCCTTCCCCTTGAGCATTCCGTCGTAGAGTGACAGTATCGTCGGGTTCTCGTTGCACTTGCGGATCACCGAGCTGTGGTCAGCCTTATAGATGCCGTCTCTTCTGGCAGCCTTCGTGCGGTCGCCGGCAAGACGAGGCTGTCCTCCGCCCATGATACATCCGCGGCGGCAGGCCATCACCTCGATGAGATCGAAATGCTTCTCGCCGCTTTTCACCTGATCCATCACCTTTCCGGCATCCGCCAGTCCGGATACCACGCAGATCTTCAGTTCTCTGTCCTTATAGGGAACAGCAAACTCGCGGATAAACTCATCCTCACGCACGCCGCAGGCTGCGATCCGATCCAGCGTCTCCTGGTCATGTCCCTCTGTAATCCTGCGCAGAACCGCCTCGGTCACACCGCCGGATACACCGAAGATAACACCGCCGCCGGATCCAAGGCCGAATGGAACATCCGACGCCTCCGGTTCCAGATCCGCAAAATCGATTCCCGAGGTACGGATCATATCGATCAGTTCGGTCGTCGTCAGAACATAGTCCGTATCCTGCTCTCCGTCTGTGAAGCTGTTCGGTCTCTTCGCCTCCATCTTCTTCGCCGTACACGGCATGATGGATACCATGACCGTTCTTCTGCCGTCCGCATTATTCGCCGGATCACGATAATACTCCTTTGTAACCGCGGAGAGCATTCCCTGCGGCGAACGGCACGTCGAAACGTTCGGTGTGAGATCCGGGTACTGATCGCCGACAAACTTCACCCACGCCGGACAGCAGCTCGTCAGAAGCGGCAGTGTTCCGCCGTTTTCTACGCGGTCCACAAACTCCGAAGCCTCCTCCATAATGGTCAGATCCGCGCCGAACGTGGTATCATACACCTCGTCAAAACCAATTCGACGAAGTACGTTCGCGATCTTGCCCATCACACTCTTGCCCTTCGGAAGGCCGAAGGCAGCTCCCACCGCCACACGGACAGCCGGTGCTACCTGAGCGATCACGCGCACATCCGGATCTCCAAGAAGATTCCACACCTCTGTCCGGTTGTGGTGGATGCTGATCGCGCCTGTCGGACAGAATACACGGCACTGTCCGCAGTTTACGCAGTCGGTCTCTCCGATCGGCTTGTCAAACGCAGGCATAACCATGGCTTCCGCGCCGCGGTTCGCAAAATTGATCGCCTCGATTCCCTGCAGCTCACTGCATACTCGGACGCAGTTTCCGCAGAGGATGCATTTGTTCGGATCCCGTACAATCGACGGGGAGCTGAAATCCAGCGGCATCTGCTCCTTGTAGTTCTGGAAGCGCACATGCATGATGCCGAAACGCTTTGCCAGTGTCTGAAGATTACAGTCACCGCTTTTTTCACAGGTCAGACAGTCTCTGCAGTGCGCCGCCAGCAGAAGCTCAATGATCAGCTTGCGGTACTTGCGAAGCCTTTCCGTATTGGTGCGGATCACCATTCCGTCCCGGGGCTCCTCGGAGCAGGAGGCAAACATTCTTCCCCGCTCATCCTCAACCATGCACAGTCTGCACGCGCCAAACGTAGACAGCTCCGAGTGATAGCAGAGGGTAGGGATATCGATGCCCGCTTTTCTGATGATTGTAAGAAGATTTTTCTCGTCGGTAAATTCGACTTTTCTGCCGTCAATCGTTATAACTCCCATCTCATCCCTCCTATGCCTCAATATAAATCGCGTCGAACGCACAGTTGTCCTTGCAGGTCGAGCACTTGATACAGAGATCATTATCAATGTGATAGCACTCCTTGCGGACACCTGTGATCGCGCCGACCGGACAGTTCTTCGCGCACTTTCCGCAGCCGCGGCAGAATTCCGGATTGATCACAAACCGGCGCAGCGCGGTGCAGACCTTGGCACGACATTTTTTGTCCACGATATGTTCGATATATTCATCCCGGAAGGTATTCAGGGTACTCAGAACCGGCAGCGGCGCACTCTTGCCAAGTCCGCACAGAGACATGTTCTTCACCATTGTCGCCAGTTCCTCCAGGCGGTCCAGGTCCTCCAGCTCGCCCTTGCCGCCGACAATCTTCTCCAGTATCTCCAGCATGCGCTTTGTGCCCTCACGACATGGAACGCACTTTCCGCAGGACTCTCTCTGCGTGAAGCTCATGAAGAATCGGGCAACCTCCACCATACAGGTGCTGTCATCCATGACAACCAGACCGCCGGATCCGACGATCGCTCCGTATTTCTTCACCGTCTCAAAATCAAGCGGCACATCCAGATGGTCCTTCGTCAGGCATCCGCCGGAGGGGCCGCCGATCTGAACCGCCTTAAAGGTTCCGCCGTCCTTCATTCCGCCTCCGATGTCAAAAATGATCTCGCGGAGCGTTGTTCCCATCGGGACCTCGATCAGACCGGTATTCTGAATGGAGCCGGTCAGAGAGAAGGTCTTCGTGCCGGGGGAACTCTCGGTTCCGATGCTGCGGTACCAGTCTGCACCCTGAAGTACGATTTTCGGGACGTTCGCATAGGTCTCGACATTGTTCAGAACAGTCGGTTTCGCCCACAGGCCCTTCTCAACCGTTCTCGGCGGCTTAACTCTCGGCATGCCCCGGTTTCCTTCGATTGACGCGGTCAGAGCAGAGCCCTCACCACAGACGAACGCGCCGGCACCGCGGTTGATGTGCATATGGAAGTTGAAATCGGTTCCCAGGATGTGATCACCGAGCAGCCCCTTGTCCTCCAGCTCCGCGATCGCGTGGCGCAGCCTTGCGACGGACATCGGGTACTCCGCACGCACGTAGATGTATCCGTTTTCACTGCTCACCGCGTATCCGGCGATCATCATTCCTTCGATCAGCTTGTAGGGATCTCCCTCCATGACAGAGCCATCCATGAATGCTCCCGGGTCTCCCTCGTCACCATTGCAGACGACATAGCGCTCCTTCTCCTTCTGACGCGCCACCTGCTTCCATTTTCTGCCGGTGGGGAATCCACCGCCGCCTCTTCCTCTGAGTCCGGACCGGTCGACCTCATCGACGATTTCCTCCGGCTTCATCTCGAAAAGCGCCTTCTGGAATGCCTGAAATCCTCCGGACGCAAGGTACTCATCCAGCGACTCCGAATCATACTTTCCACAGTTTTCAAGGACGATTCGGGTCTGCTTCGCAATGAACGGAATCTCATCCGGCGAAGTATACGTCACGCCCTTCTGTTTGTACAACAGGCTCTCGATGACATCATCGCCCATAACGGTGCGGTTGAAAATCTCCTGACAGTCGGACGGCTGTACCTTCGTATACTGCACAACCTTATCACCCTTCTGAATTCTCACAAGCGGTCCAAGCTCACAGACGCCCTGGCAGCCGGTCTTCCGGACTCCCAGATGTGCCTCCGGACCATGGGATCCGAACTCCAGGGTCACTCCCGGCGTATCCCCGACGATACGCATGAATTCTTCATATACCTTCTCAGAACCGGACGCGATACAGCCGGTACCGGAACAGACGAGTATACGGCAGTCATAGGAAGCCATTACTTCATTGGCAAGCTCTGTTCTCTTCTTCAGATCCTCTCTCGTTCTAATCATTCCGGTCACCTCGCAGTTCATGAATCAGCTCCAGCGCCGATTCCGGCGTCATCTTCGGATGAACCTCTTCGTTAACCATGACCGTCGGAGCCAGTCCGCATGCTCCGAGGCACGAAACCGTTTCAACGGTAAAAAGCATGTCGTCCGTCGTGTGTTTCTTCGCGCTCAGCCCGAGCTCCTTCTGGAACGCCTCCAGAATCGGCGCGGATTTTCTGACATGACAGGCCGTGCCGTCACAGACCTTGATCACATACTTTCCCTTCTCCTCGAACGAAAAGTTCTCGTAGAATGTAGCCACACTGTAAGCCTTAGACTCACTGATACCGATCTGCTTCGCCACATAGGTCAGCAGCTCGCCCGGCAGGTATCGATATTCCGCCTGAATATCCTGCATAATCGGAATCAGCGACGATGGCTTTTTTCCATAGCCGGCAATAATTTCATCCGCCTTTTTGTAGTAGCATTCTTCCAGCATACCATCCCTCCTTATCCATGCGGCCCTTACGGGTCACTGTTTTTGGCCATGCTTCGATTATATCGCAAATAAGATGAAATATAAACAATATGTATGTAAATATTTCAATTATTTTGTATCTTATGATGGTTTTAAACCTCTATTTCAGAATTTTGTATTGTAAAATTAGCCAAACTTAACTCTCGAAGAACAAGTGTATTCATTTCATTTGCATTACACAAGGGAGATCTTACTTCGGCAGTTCCGGCTGGCCGCATTTTCGCAAAACATCGCATCTACATCACACGGGTAAGTTCTCGATGCTGCAATACCTGCCGGTGACAGTTTCACGAATTGCAGCGTGTGCAACATATCTGACAACCATCAGAGCATGTGAGACGTGTGCGCGGACCGTATGCAGATTCGCAAAAAAAATCAAAACGAGACCGCCCGGGAATTTCCCGGACGGTCTCGTCCACAATCAGCATATGTGATTCATTTCATTCACACTGCGAACAGAAGCTGTTACTGCGCAGTCTTTGTTGCGTACATGAAGTACTTGTTGCCGGTCTTGGTCATGTATACGCCGGAAACGTTGGACTTCATCATGTAGATATCGTTGTAGAAGTAGAGCGGGATTACCGCGTTGGTGTCCATCAGCATCTTCTCGGCCTTTACAAGGTCATCGGTACGTTTTGCGGTGTCTACCTCTGTGCGTGCTTCCTCAAGAAGCTTGTCATAGTCCGCCCAGTTCTGCGGTGCCGCAGAGGTCGGGTTCTTGCCGAACTGCATATCGTTGTTTCCGCTGCTGGTCTGGAATACCTCAAGCATGTTGGAAGGATCATCATAGTCTGCAACCCATCCGCCACGGCACATCGTGTAATTTCCATTCTGACGGTCGGAAATAAATACCTTCCAGTCCTCAGTCTTGATGTTTACTTCGATTCCAAGCTTGCTCAGGTCGTCCTGAATCAGCTGAGCGGCCTTCTCATTGGTTGAACCGGAGTTCGTCAGGTACTCAATGGAAATCGGTGTAGACGGTGTATAGGTTCCATCACCATTATCGGTAAAGGTGTAGCCGGTAGCGCTCTCCAGAAGCTTTACAGCCTCCTCAACGTTGTCAGCTCCTGTGGTAGCAGCGTCATAATATGTCTGAGACCAGGTGCCGCCGTTTCCGTCAGACATAGCGGACGGAACATAGGAACCTGCCGGCTCCTGACCGGTCTGACCTACGGTATCGGCAAGATACTGTCTGTCGATGACCAGAGAGCATGCCTTACGGAAATCGCTTGCCTGCTGCTCGGTCATTCCGTCAAAGAGAGATGCATTGACATTGAAACCGGTATATACGGTTCCAAGCATATCCGCGATATAGAAATCAGAGAAGTCCTTTACATTCGGAACCTCATCGGTGGAAATATTATCGATGAAATCAAGATCTCCGCTGTTATATGCCGCAAAGGTAGCGGTGTCATCCGCGGAAAGCATGAAGTTCAGCTTATCGATGGTTACGTTGTCCGCATCATAGAAATTCGGGTTCTTCGTATATTCCATGGATGCGTCATGATTCCATGCGGTGCAGGTGTAAGCACCGTTGGATACAAAGCCTGCCTCTGCAGCCCAGTTGCCGGGATTGTCGCCGTTCGGGTCTGCCGCTTCAACGGATGCCTGCGGAACCGGATCAAATACCGGGAACGCAAGAAGCTGGTCGAAGTATGCGCACGGATTGTTCAGTGTGATGGTCAGTGTGTAATCGTCCGGAGCTTCTACCTTCAGAGTTCCGTCATCATTTTTCGCGATAACGTCAAAGAGGTATCCGTAATCCGCCGCGGTGTCCGGATTTGCCGCACGGTTCCAGCTGTATACAAAATCCTTTGCCGTCAGATCTGTGCCATCGGACCACTTTGTCTGCTTCAGCTTGATGGTCCACTGGGTTCCGTCATCGGAGATCTGCGGATCGCCGTCCGCGATCGCCGGCGTGAGCTTGTCATCCTTGTCATAAGTGTACAGACCTACGAAGGAGTTGACTGCCAGGCAGGCACCGTCAACGGTGTTGTTCAGCGCCGGATCCAGATGCTGTGGCTCAGACGCGAGGTTGATGTACAGTGTGCTTGCGTCAGAATTCAGCTTTGCGCTGGAAGGAGTCTTATCTCCGCTATTGCCGCCTGCCGCTTCACTTCCTGTGCTTGTTGCTGCAGCTGCATTCGAACCGGAAACAGCGTTGCCTCCCTCCTTGAGAGAACCGGCATTTCCACACGCGCCGAGGCCGACTGCCATGGCAGACGCCAGCACTAATGCGACTAACTTCTTTTTCATATTTCTTCCTCCTGATTTCTGCTATCTGTTGACAGATAGATATTTATGTCAAACTCCCCCTGCGGGAGATGTGACCCCAAAAAGCCATTGATATGCAAATAATGGTTCATGTCAGACTCCCCTGCGGGAGATATGACCGTAAAAGATCAATACGGAATATTCGGCCTGTTAATTACTCCCTCCTGCCGATTCCGCATATATTCTTGCTGATCCCGCATCATTTACCGGTTCCAGCACGCACACCTGTGTCCGTTTCCTCTGTCTGTCAGAGGCGGTCTTTCCTGCGTACACTTCTCCGTTGCATACTTGCAGCGCGTACGGAACGGACAGCCGGTCGGCATATGAAGAGGACTTGGCACATCGCCCTCCAGAATAATCCGGTGACTGTGTCTGGCCGTTTCCGGATCCGGAATCGGAATTGCGGAGAGCAGAGACAGCGTGTACGGATGAATCGGATGATTCATCAGCTCGTCCGCGTCCGCAATCTCCATCATGTGTCCCAGGTACATAACCGCAATACGGTCGGAGATATGCTGTACAACCAGAAGGTCATGCGCGATGAAGAGATACGCGATGCCCAGCTGATCCTGCAGATCCTCAAACATGTTCAGAACCTGCGCCTGAATCGATACGTCCAGAGCAGATACCGCCTCATCGCAGACGATGAAGGACGGATTCACTGCCAGCGCACGGGCAATGCCGATTCGCTGTCTCTGTCCGCCGGAAAACTCATGTGCGTAGCGCATCGCATGCTCGGCATTCAGTCCGACGGTCTCCAGGAGCTTTAAGATCTTCTCTCTCCGCTCCTGTCTGTTCTTGTACAGGTGATGAGTGTCCAGCGGCTCTCCGACGATGTCCTCAACGGTCATACGGGGATCCAGCGAAGAATACGGATCCTGGAATACCATCTGCATCTTCTTCCGGTAGGGAAGCATGTTGACCTCAACACGCTTTCCCTTCTTCGGCCTGCCGTTTGAATCGAGAACCGGATTTCCGTCCTCATCGTACACATCGCCGCTGTCGAAGAGCACCTGATCCTCGAAGGTGATCCGTCCTGCCGTCGGCTCATACAGCCGCAGAAGCGTGCGGCCGACCGTCGTCTTGCCGCATCCGGATTCTCCTACCAACCCCAGGGTCTCACCCGGCATGATCTCAAAGCTGATATCATCTACTGCCTTCAGCGGAATCTTATGAAAGCCCTGGGATACCGGGAAATACTGCTTCAGATGCTCTACCTTAAGGAGCGGCTTTTTTTCCTTGTCACTCATGCCTTTACCTCCTCATTTTCATACAGGTCCATCACATTCATCCAGCAACTCGCCCGATGCTCAGGCCCTACCTGGTACTCGTCCGGAACCTTTTCCAGACAAATCTTCATGGCATTTTCACACCGCGGGCAGAAAGCACAGCCCTTCGGCATGTTGAGAAGGTTGATCGGCGTTCCTCCGATCGGAACCAGCCGTTCATTCATGTTTTCGGTCGTCGGAATGGAACGCAGCAGCCCCTTTGTATACTCATGCGCCGGATGATAAAAAATAGCATCCGCGGTGCCGCGCTCGCAGACACGTCCGCCGTACATAACGATGATCTCATCACACATGGACGCAATGACGCCCAGGTCATGCGTAACCATGATAATCGCCATACCCATCTTCTTCTGCAGATCCTGCATCAGCTCCAGAATCTGCGCCTGAATCGTCACATCCAGCGCTGTGGTCGGCTCATCCGCGATCAGAATATCCGGCTCACAGCAGAGCGCCATGGCAATCATGACACGCTGGCGCATGCCTCCGGAGAGCTCGTAGGGATACTGCTTCATCCGGCTCTCCGGCTCGTTCACTCCGACGAGTGTCAGCATCTCAACCGCCCGCTTCCAGGCCTCGTCCTTATTCTTGTTCGTGTGAAGAAGAATCGCCTCCTTCAGCTGATAACCGATTGTGAACACCGGATTCAGGGAAGTCATCGGATCCTGAAAAATGATCGACACCTTCTCACCGCGGTACTTCGACAGCTTTTTCTCATCCCACTTCGTGATATCCTCGCCCTTGTAGCGGATCTCCCCCTCCACCACCTTTCCGGTCTCGGCGAGAATCTGCATGATTGAATACGCGGTTACTGATTTTCCGGATCCCGACTCTCCCACGATTCCGAGGGTCTTGCCCTTCTCCAGATTAAATGTGACTCCATTTACCGCCTTTACCTCACCGGCATCTGTAAAAAAGCTTGTATGGAGGTTGTCAACCTCCAATAGTAAATTATTTTCTTCAGACATGATTTTCTCTGTCCTTTCATCCTTTCTGATTTTCCGGAAAAATTCAGGTACCATTTTTCCGGTAAACACCGCACCTCTCAGGAAATTCTCCTGGAACCTACATCCGGCGCCGTCAATCAGCACCCGTTCTGGTATAAGACCTATAGGTCCTCCATACCGCAGCTTTTATCCGGCACCATCGATCAGCGTCCCTGCCTGGCATACACCCGACAGAGGCTTGACATACCCCAGCTCCGGCAATGCCGGATCTGTCAGTTCAGCTTCGAGTCAAACGCGTCCCGGAGCCCGTCGCCGATCAGGTTCAGCGCAAGAACGATGACTACGATAACCAGCGCGGGAACCAGCAGACGGTATGGTGCAGAGGTAATCGTGGCCCGGGCATCATTTGCCAGGGATCCGAGGGATGTCATCGGAAGATTGACACCAAGTCCGAGGAAGGAAAGGTAGCTTTCGGTGAAAATAGCACTCGGTACCTGAAGCGCCGTTGTAATGATAATGATGGAAAGTACATTCGGCACGACATGCTTTCTCATGATCTGACCATTCGGCGTTCCGATCGCTTTTGCCGCGAGGATGTACTCATTGTTCTTGATCGAAAGGATCTGTCCTCTGACCAGCCGGGCCATGCCGACCCAGTACAGGAGGGCAAACACGATAAACATCGCCAGCATGTTGCCGCCGAGCTTTGCGAGAACGGTTCCCTTGATCAGAGGCGTCAGCCGCGCGTTCAGCACCACGGACAGAAGAATGATGATCAGCATATCCGGAAGAGAATAGATGATATCGACGATACGCATCATGATCAGGTCCACCTTGCCGCCGAAATATCCGGAGATCGTTCCGTAGAGAACACCGATGATCAGAACCATGACCGCCGATACGACACCGACAGACAGGCTGACTCTGGTGCCGTATACGACACGGATGAAGTAATCACGCCCCAGGGAATCGGTTCCAAGAATATGTGGAAAAAGTCTCACTCCGGTGCTCTGCATGTACTGCAGCTCCCGCTGCGAATAGTACATTGGCGGCAGATTGACCGCCGTACCGTCACGATGACCGTTCACGGTAATCATGTCACTGTAGCTGTACGGAACAATCATCGGGATCACGATAATCGCCACAATCAGAAGGATGAGAACAACGATGGAAGCCATCGCCATGTGGTTTTTTCTCAGACGGCGGAGTCCGTCCTTCAGAAAGGTAGAGGACTCCCCCATAACATCCTGCTGTTTCTTCTCCTCATCGGTTGCCTTTTCAAAATTCTTCTTATTAAATTTGCTCAGATCGATCTGCGCAGATAGAATCTGGCGTTTCTTGTATATATTCTCTGTTTCAGTCATTTCAAAGCTCCTTCTGTGCGATCATTCAAAATTGATTCTCGGATCGATCAGCTTGTATACAATATCGGTAATCAGGTTCGCAACGATCATCAGAACCGCGAGGAAGATCGTGGTCGCCATGATCACGGAGTAGTTCCGGTCGGTAATGGCCTTCACAAAGTAGGTTCCAAGGCCCGGAACAGTGAAGATTGTCTCCACGACCATCGATCCTGTGATGATATACGCAATCTGCGGTCCGAGATAGGTCACAACAGGAATCAGACCATTCTTCAGCGCGTGCACGAAAATGATCTTTGACCGGCTGACGCCCTTCGCACGCGCGGTGCGGATATAGTCCTGACTCAGCGCGTCCAGCATCGATGTCTTCGTCAGACGCGTAATATACGCCGTCGGATAGACAGCCAGAGAAATCACGGGAAGCACAAGGCTCGGATTTGAGCTGAATACCGGGAAAATTGCGAGCTGCACACAGAACACCAGAAGCAGCAGAGTTGCCAGAATAAAAGAAGGCATCGCCGTACCCAGCGTCGTGAAGAAGATAATGATACGGTCCGGCACCTTATTCCGCTTCAGCGCAGCAATGGAGCCGAGAATCACGCCGAATACAACAGCGATGATCATGGCGATTCCGCCCAGCTTCGCGGAAACCGCGAACTTGGAGAAAAGATCCGGGCCGATCTCTCTTCCGTTCTTCATATCAATTCCCCAGTCTCCATGCAGAAGATTTCTCATATAGAGAAGGTACTGCTCCCCCAGGGGCTTATCCAGATTGTACCGCTTTGTCAGCGCGTCCATAACCGCCTGGCTCGGAGCCTTCTCCGCCGTGAAAGGCCCTCCCGGGATCAGGTTCATAACAAAGAATGTGATGAGTGTAACGATGATGATGGACGCAATCGCCAGCACCACACGTTTTACCATGTACTTAGTCAATTTTTCCTCCTCTTTTCTAAGCAGAGACTGCCTCGGTGCTGTGTAACCTCTGTCTTTCTTCTAAATTAACGCTTTACAGTAATAAAGAAAAAAAAAGTGTACAGATCGAGATCTGCACAGCTTGTACATCATGTCTGCTTATTTTATTCTACACCTATTCGAATGATAATAAATACTATATAAAAAACAGCGTCATTCGTCAACTGTAAAGTTGAGAATGTATTAATTTCTTTTTAATAATTCATTAATAAGGGGCATAAGAGGCAGCCCTCTCCGGCTGCGGTATTTCCCGCTGTAAGAGAGGGCTGCCCCATGCTTCTCAATTAGTTTTTGTCATCTGGCACAATACTTATCGGTCCATGCCATATGCCGTTACTGTTTCTTCTCCTTTTTTCTCTTACGAATGAGAACGCCGATTCCGGCTGCTGCTCCGAGCACGATAATCACGTTGACTCCAATCATTCCAGCGTCACCGGTCCGAACCTCTCCGGTATGAACGAGTTTTGTTCTCTCCTCCTGAATTGTATCCGGATTCTTCCGGATTGTATTCCCGGTATGGACTGGTCTGGTCGACGGCAATTCCGTCGGAGGTACAGTCACCAGCGGTGTAGGGGTAACCGTTGTCTGCGGTCTAATTACCGGTTTTTCAGGCTGTGTCGGCTCTTCGGGTTTCGTCGGCTCCTCGGGTTCAGGCTCTTCCGGTTCCACAGGTACCGGTGTCGGGGTAACCGTCTCCTCCGGTTTCGTCGGTGGCGTCGGTTCCGGATTCTCCGGTTCCTCAGATTCTTCTACTTCCGTTGTTACGGTTGCGGTTCCTGGATCCGGTGTATTGAGGCCATCCGCCTGTCCTGCCACTACATTTGTCACACTTCCGTTTGCTGCGTCTGCCGCCGTCACAGTATAGGATGTCGTATAAGTCAGCGTATCACCTGCCATGAGGCTGTCCGCCGTCCATGTCGCATTGGTAAGATCGTCCGTAATCACAAGTCCCGTCAGGGTAACAGTTCCGTCGTTAGACACGGTAATCCGATACGTTACCGTTTCTCCCGCCACATATTTGCTGCCGTTCTCCGGATTACTTGTAACCACCTTGCTGATCGTCATGTGTGCGAAGTCATCCTCTGTGTCAGCAGCCTCCCATGTCTTACCCGGCTCGTCGGGATTGCCGCCCGGCTCATCCGGGTTGCCGCCCGGCTCACTGCCGCCGGCTTTCTCAAACACGGCTTTCACGGTGTTTCTGTACTCTCCGGCCTCGATATCCGCCGCAGTTACCACGTAAACAGCCTTCGCACTTATTGTTTCTCCCGGCTTTACATTCTCGAATGTAACGGAATCCGCACCATCCTCAAAGGCAACGCCGTCCTGCTCCTGCAGGATGATGGTTCTCACATCGTCATAAATATTTGTTACGTTGATTGTAAATTCAATCGAATCTCCAATCTGATAGGTCTTGTCTTCATGTGTCTTTGTCACTACCTTATCCGGCGTAACTTCGTTGTCCGTTACTTCCAGCTCACCAGGCACGAGGCTAATCTCGTAGTTCTCTGCGTAGTTCTCTGCGTAGTTCTTCGATACCTTATCGTCTTCTTCCTTCGGATCCACCATCTTCAGTGCTTCCGCCGGACTCGGCTGAACCCTGGTCTGAGTTTTTCCACTGATCGTGTACTCAAAGGTATTAGCACTTGATCCGACAAGAGTCTGACTTCCAGTGAAATTGAAGGTAATCTGATCCTTTTCTGCTATTCCGAGTGCAAGCTTGTCCTTGTCTGCTATTGTCAGATCGTTTTTATCTGCCAGCATCGTTAACGAAATGATATCATCGCCAAGTACAAGTGTGTGATTTGTCAATGGCTCCTTATCATATTTCTTCGAAGCACTGCCACTCTTCAATGTTATTTGTTTTTTATTGATCGTAAGCACTCCATCTTTCACAGTCACCGTAACCTTCTTATAGTTATCGGTGCCTCCGATTTCAAAGCTTTCTTCCGTCAAACTCATCGGATACTCGCCCGCATCTGTTCCCTTTGCTGCTGCTTTCGCGTCTTCCTTCAGAGATACCGTGATCCCTGCAGGAAGATCGGTCGTCGTATACCCGCTTACCGTCTTCTCTATACCGTCGTAGGTCTGTGTGTCAGTATTTCCAGTGATCGTGATATGAGCCTCATCGGCTGCCGTTATCTCAAGCTGTCCATAGTTCTGCTCAATCTTGTAGTTGTCGCTATTGGTTCCTTTCGTTAGTGTGTAATCGAAGGTATTGTCCTTTGTTCCCTTTTCGGTAATCGTCGCGAAGTTGCTGTACGCTGCCCCATCACTGCCGACAAATCCTTTCGCGGTTGCCATTTCAACACTGTGAGTCTTGCTGTCATACGGCCAGCTTCCGCTTCCCGATGTGATGGTTACTGCCTTCGGGGTTACCTTCAGCATTACGGTTGTCTCTGCCGTTTCATAGTTTGCATTCTCGGCCTTGACATTAACTGTCTGCTCGCCGACATCCTTGATGCTTGGAGCTTCTGTCGTCCACTCACCATTTCCTACCTGATAGGAAATCGTCGTGCCTTCCGTTACGCTTGCGTTTGCACTTGCAGCGTGAGACTTGCCATCGTATTCGCTTTCGTATCCGTTAGCGGTAAGTGTC
>NZ_JBQHWP010000030.1:0-22342 GCF_052063915.1 Bilifractor sp. HCP3S3_D3 | reverse complement strand
TAACCGCCCTCGGCACTTCCTGTGACAGAAGATGTATAACCACTCGGAAGATCTGACACTTCTTTAACTGTATACGCGATCTTTGTTCCGCCATTTTTATACATCGGAAGTCCGGTCCACGTGTAAAGCCAGTTGTTTGACTCCGTCAGGGTCACCGGTTTACCGCTCGCCTTGCCGTCCGCGTAGAGCTGCACATTAACCGAGTTCGGGCGTTTGCCGTCCTGATTCCCACTGTCATTCCAGATCTTAGTAACTTTTATTTTAGTTGTCTCCGGCTGGTGCGTATTTGTAATGACAAAATAATGTTGCTTACTGCCATCGCTGATCTGAGACGTATATCCCTCTGGTACATCTACCTCTTTTACGCTATAGGTTATGTTGTTTGATGATTTATCCTTCTCGTCCAGATTGTCCCATGTATAAGTCCACCCATTATCGGCAGACAAGTCAACCGCTTCCCCTTGATTCTCACCATTGGCCAAAAGCTGGACCTTCACACTTGTCGGTCGTTTGCCGTCCTGGTTGTTGTTGTCTTCCCATTCCTTTTTTACGGTAACGCTTGTCTTTCCCGGAGTGTAGGTATTCGTAATGTCATAGCCATTTATAGTTTTGCTATAATCAGTGCTATAATCAGTGACATTATTTTCCGTGATCGTATATTCGATTTCCTGTCCGTTATCATCATATTTAGGGAGATTGTCGAAGCTATACTCCCACTGTCCGTTTTTGTCCGCTGTAACTGATTTACTATCTTTCACTGTACCATTGGCAAGAAGGTTAACCGTTATACTGTCCGGTTTTTTTACACTATTATATCCTGAATTATTCCATGTTTTTGTGCCGGATATGGTTACAGGTGTATATGTATTTGTAATAGTTTCATTATCATCCTTAACGGATTCCTTATCTGCAGTATACTTATCAACAGAACCCTCGCTGACAGTGAATGCAGCATCTTTGCCATCGATCTTCGCCGGCAAGCCATTATACGTAATTGACCATGAATTATCCCCTTTATCTGCTATCTCTGGTTGAAATCCCGTCAATTCCGTGTTGCCATTCATCAGGTGCAGTTTATTTTTATAAGTCTCCAGATCCGGACGAACGTTATCCTTATTACCGTTGTCCTTCCACACCTTAGTGAAGGTTAAACTTGTATCAGTGCTGGAAAGAGCGACCGTTTTGGTAATATCTGTCTGATGGATAACCGCGCCAATCATGTTCTGAAAGCCTTTTCCGTCAGGAGCTGTAACTTTACTGTCCGCCACATAAACCTTCAGATCAGGATCCATCCACGGGATAGTAGATGAGAGCGAGAGCGACATTGAATTCTGCGGTTTCTTAGAAGAAACCAGCGAAAAGCTTTCACCGCCCTTAACCTCAGTTTTCCCGGTTTCTTCAGTGACGCCATCTGGAAGGTTCAGGGTAAAATAAGTATTATATGTCTCCGGTACCTTAAGGGACAGCCGATCCGTGTGCCACTTATTATCACCTGTACTATAATAGAACGTGGGATCCCCGGAAATACTGACCTTTTCATCTTTCGGTTTTTCTGTTGGAATCAGATTCGTTGTATCCGCCTTGAGTAAGTTGTTAACCAAATCTGTTATAGAGATGTCTTTTCCGTTATCTGTTAATTTGTAGTCTTTCAGCAGTTTCCATATGGCATCGCGTGTGCCACCGTAAGCCTGTGACTCTGTCACATAATAATTGGCCATGAATGATTCAGAATATGCTTTTATAGGATCACCATAATTCATACAAAGAACCGCCCTATAGAACGGAAGCTGTATCAGCTGCGTATAGTCCAGTCCGGATGCTGTCTTCTTGTCCTGACCATTATAACTGAACACATCCATCAAAAATTCAGATAACAGTGCCATCTTGTTCTGGTTAGTGCGATCCGAATATGTAAAGGTATTGTTTCCAATACTGTCCGGGAAATCCAGCCGCAGGTACAGGGGCGGCGTCAGCAGTTTATTGAAATAATCCTCCGTGATTGTAGGAACGCTGTTCACTATCTTATACAGACCATATCCATTGTACGGATAGCCAGCATACAATAAGTTTTCCAATTTTGTCTTTAACTCTGTCTGTGTTTCACCTGTAATATTATTCGCATTAAAAAATTTTTCAAAGCTTGTCTCCGTATAAGTCGGGACATTCGGTATACCCTCTGTCTTGTGTGGCCAGTGCAGACTATTGTTCATGCAGTAAAGAATGATTTTTGTATCATCCTCTCCAATTACAGAATGAATATCAGTTTTTTCATCGTAGCCGATTGTGATACCAGACGAATTATTCGCTGTAGCGACCAGCAATGCATGAATCGAGAACTGCTGTGTCTCCAGTGTCGCTGTTCCGGCTGATGCATCTGCTGTGATATCCTCTTTTTCTGCCGAGGAATTCTCATCCTTCAGATGATAAGCACTTACAGAATCCTCTGCCTTCATCTCAGGCAGGGAAAACTGTACCGAAATTTCTTTTTCAGGTTCGATATTATGCTCACCACTGGCAAGATGGAAATCGAAATCATAGGCCATGACCTGATCTGTTGTCAGAGCATTATTGTTGGATGCTTCCTTAAGAGCGGAAAGAATCTGGTCGGAATCAACCTTTGTTACGGTGACCTGAATGCCTGACGGGAACGCTCCTTCCGGCGCACTGATTTGGATCTCTGTTCCATCATCCGCTTTTACGCTCATTGAAACTGCCGGGTATGATTCCGCACTGGTCTCAACCGCGCCTGAATCAGCGGTCGTCCCGGAAGCTTCAGCCGGTTCAGATGCAGCCTCTTCCTCTGCATCATTCGCGCTGTCGGAAGCAGAGATAACCGTATTGTCAGAACCAGTGATATCTGCAGCAGATTGGCTATTTTCATTTCCGGAAGATAATCCTGCATCTCCCAGAACGTCCGTCTCCGCAGCTCCGGTATCTTCATTTTCTGTCTGGTCAGCTTCAGAAATGCCGGCCTGCGCGGATGCAGACTCCTCTGCAGAATCGCCGGCATAAATCGCTGATGGACTCATGATACCTGCAATCATTGTAAAGATACATAAGACTGTGAGAATACGTTTCCATTTCTTCGTTTTTTTCATAAGAACCCCTTACTTTCAGTAAAATATTTCCGCCAGAATCTTCTTATACTTTGTTTGTGCTGATTTTCACCGATCTCTTTTACAAGTAATCTGTTTCGAGGCTTTCGTAAAGATCGTCAGATAAAAAAGCTTTAAAAATGCTTCCTGTTATCGTCTCAAAATCCTTCTGCTATTAGTTAAGTATAATTTGATTTTAATTACAATAGTAGGAATCATTACTATAATATCTTATAACACAAATAAAAACGAAAGTAAACACAATCTATCGTATACATTGTGTATTTTTTAACGAAAACGTTTTTGATATATCGTCGTATTCTCAGTCTTCCATCTTCCCGCTGATCCACCGCAGCATAAATCCCAGCGCATCTAGGCATGCCGCGATCAGAATCAGCGCAATGGTCAATGTGTGATCTCCGTATATGAGCAAATTTATATCCCAGATTGCAGCGCCGATCACGATAAACAGCGCTCCAAACAGGCAGATGGTGCCTATCGCCATAAGAATGTATCCTGAGATTCTTATGATTTTTTTCATACGTCGAAACAGCTCCCTCCTATGAATTCTCTGAGTATGGAGTTCACCGGCACGCTTTCCGAGGGCGTCCCGAGGAAATAGTCCAGAAACTTCAGCAGCCGTTTTGCCTCCAGATATTCCGGAGCATCCTCCGGCACCTGGAACAACAGCGGCTCGGCATAGATCTTCAGAACAGAAAGCTCATAGATCAGCGCCGAATTGTACATCACATCCGCGTTCTCCTGGTGGGGAAAAATATATTTTTCCTCGCCTCTTCGAACCGACGGCCATCTGCGGATTGTCTCCAGCGCGTCGGTTCCCCGGGTCCGGTAATCGCGGACAATGCGACGGAGCAGGCGGCCGTCGGTTGTCGAGATCGGGTTGTGGTCGTCGATATTCAGCTGTGTCAGAGCACTGATATAGACACGGTACACGCAGTCCGCCGGCAGGTGCTCCGACAGCTTCGGATTGAGTCCGTGGATCCCCTCGATGACTAGAATATCCGAATTCTTCATCTGCAGCTTCTGACCGTGATATTCCCTCTGGCCGGTCAGGAAGTTGAAATACGGAAGCTCCACCTCTTTTCCATTCACCAGATCACTCAGCACCTCGCGGATCAGCTCCAGATCGTAGGCCTCCAGGCATTCAAAATCATAATCTCCATTCTCATCCCTCGGGCAGTACTGTCTGTCGCGGTAAAAATTGTCGAGACTGATGGGGTGCGGGGTCAGCCCGTGCGCAGTGAGTTCAATCGACAGCCGGCGGGAGAACGTGGTCTTGCCGGACGATGACGGGCCGGCAATCATGACAAACTTCACATTGCCCCGCTTCCGGATGTCCTGCGCAATGTCCGACATCCGGCTTTCCTGTAGTGCCTCCGCCACCAGCAGCTTATGTTCAATATCTCCTCTTGTAATTGTATCATTCAGGTCCGCCACCGACTGGATTCCCATCCGCGAATTCCAGTCTTCTGAAAGCGACTGTACCTTGAAAAGCTTCGGGAAGGGTGCATATGGGCGAACGCGGTCCGGCTCGTCGTGTTTCGGGTAGACCAGAGCCACCCCGTCCTCATAGCAGCAGACATCAAATACCTTCAGGCAGCCTGTGCCGGGTACCATATAGCCATAGAAATAGTCCTGATAATCGCCGAGCACATACAGGTTCACCGTAGATACTCTGCGGTATTTCAGAAGTCTTTCCTTGTAGGCGATCCCCTGTTTCCGGAAAGAACGGATCGCGTCATAGGTGGACAATGTCTTTCGATGAATCGGCAGATTCTCCTCCACCAGCTCCCGCATGCGTTTTTTTACCAGAGAAGCGAATTCCTCATCCGGTCTGTCCTCTCCGCTGAAGGTGAAGTAATATCCGTTTCCATTTGAAAAATTCAGCGTGATCCGGATATCCTTTCCCGGATTGCGCCTCTTCTCCACATCCAGAACCGCCTTGTTGAAGAGCAGATTCAGGCTTCTTCGGTAGGTCGCCATGCCAATCTGATCCCTGATCGTGAGTGGCTCGACCACGCAATCCTCCTTCACGGGCCGGTTCAGCTCCTGAAGTCTTCCGTTTGCCAGAACCAGCAGAACCGGAAGGTTATCCGGGAGCGGGTGCGCTCCGATAAAATCGATGTAACGAGTGCCTTCGGTTACCTCGAAATGCTTTCCCTGATATTGAATCTGAAATGTTCCTGACATAATAATCTCCTCTCAGTCACTTACCATCTGCCTGAAGATCCATTGCTAAAGTAACAGATGTAAATCCGATGAGTGCGATGTGTGCCGCCACATTCCGCAGCCGCTGCGGATCACCTTGTGCCGTACACGCACTCCTATGCTCTTCTGGCATAAGCCCTGCCGAACTGTCTTCTTTTTTGAAAGATACATTATAAAAAACTGAACGATAAGTAAGAACCAAAATGAACGGATAAAATAAGAAAACAACGGGCGGAAATACTCTGTGAGATTTGCCAGAGCATTCCGCCTTTTTCTTTTTCCTTATCTTAATTAATTATCTGCTCAGATCACCGTGAACGGCGGAATGATCTTCGCGCCGCGGACTTTGCACTCCGGAAACAGCTTGGTCAGCTTCATCACCATGTAATCGATGAAGCAGTACTCTGTGCCGTAGTGTCCCGCATCGATGATATACAGTCCTCTTGCCATCGCGTCAATCGCACTGTGGTAGTCCACATCCCCGGTCACGAGAACCTGTGCGCCCTCGTCGATTACCCGGTCAATCAGACTCTTGCCGGACCCGCCGCATACTGCCACACGGCTCACCAGCAATCCGTCGTCTCCGGATTCTTCCTCGTTTTCCTCCAGTTCCTTCAGACCATAACAGCGCACGGTTGAGAGCCCGAAGGCGCGTCTGACCGTCACGGAAAAATCATACAGTGTCATCGGTTCTTCCAGATCGCCGACCCGTCCGATTCCCTCCTCGACGCCTTCATTCTCGCGTGTAACGTCAAGAACATGCGCGTTCTGCAGGTTCAGCTGATTCTCGTTGAGCTCCGCCATTCCAAGGACGTCGAAATTCGTGTGCATCGCGTAGCAGTTCACATCGTTTTCAATCAGGGTAAGAATTCTTCTGCCGATGAAGCTGTCGTCATTCACCTGCTTGATACTGTGAAATAAGAGCGGGTGATGCGTGATCATAAGGTCTGCTCCCCACTCCACGGCTTCCCGGATCGTCTGTTCCGTCGCGTCCAGGGCGACAAAAATCTTCCGTACTTCACGGTTTCTGCGACCCACCTGCAGTCCGGGGTTGTCCCATTCTTCCGCGCAGGATAACGGATATCCCTGTTCCAGTCTCTGAATAATCTCTTCACATCTCATATCTGCTGTATGCGGCCAGAAGCAGCCGCAGTTCCTCCTTTACTTCCTGAAGTCTTTGCATGGAATTCCCGCTGCCTGCCGCCGCGAGTCTTCCAGCGATCTGCTCATTGACCTGAATCTGCCACGCGAGATACTTTCTCAGGATCGGATCCCTGCGCCGGAGCAGAACCGGGCCAAAGTGCACCTCCATTTCACTGAGGACTGCCGGAGAAGACGGTTCAATGTGTCCTTCCATTTCATTATGTGCTGCCGGAGAAGACGGTTCAATGTGTCCTTCCATCTCATTATGTGCTGCCGAAGAAGACGGGCGCTTTTCTGCCTTGATGATCGGGTAGTATTTTCCGTCCTCAAAGATCATTCGTTCATCTGTGATCGCGAATCCGATCTCCGAAAGGAGCCGGCGGACCTTGTCCACCTCCGACTGCGGTTCCAGAACCAGCTCTTTCAGGGCCGCTGTGGTTGCCGGATGCGCCGTCAGGATGCGGCAGATCAGCATGCCTCCCATCCCCGCAATCACGGCCGTGTCCGCTTCCCCCGGCTTCAGCTTTTCCAGACCGTCCGAGATTCGCAGCTCGATCCGGTCCGAGAGTCCGGCGCCGTTCACCGTCTCCTGTGCCCGGGCGAGCGGTCCTTTTCTCAGATCCATGGCAATGGCAGAGGACACAATTCTATTTTCTACCAGGTATACCGGCACATATCCATGATCCGTTCCGATATCCGCCGTCCTGCTGCCCGGCGTCACCAGGGAGGCCACTGACAGCAGCCGTTCTGACATTTTGTTGATGATCGGTGTATTCGTCAAGATAATCCTCCTGCCCTCTGATGTTAATCGCTATATCCGTCCAGAAGGTTCTTCCGCCTTCTGCTGTTCATTGCCGGATTAATCCAGATAATCCTTCAGCTTTCTGCTGCGGCTCGGATGACGCAGCTTCCGGAGTGCCTTCGCCTCGATCTGACGAATTCGCTCACGGGTAACGTTAAATTCCTTTCCGACCTCCTCGAGGGTTCTGGCTCTTCCGTCATCGAGGCCGAAGCGGAGCCGGAGAACCTTCTGTTCCCTCTCGGTCAGCGTTCCAAGCACCTCTTCCAGCTGCTCCTTCAGCATCGTGAAGGCAGCCGCGTCCGCGGGCACCGGAACATTATCGTCCTGAATGAAGTCTCCCAGGTGGCTGTCCTCTTCCTCGCCGATCGGGGTCTCGAGAGATACCGGCTCCTGTGAGATCTTCAGGATCTCACGCACACGGTCCACGGACATATTCATCTCCTTCGCGATCTCCTCCGGCGTAGGCTCGCGGCCAAGCTCCTGAAGCAGCTGACGGGAGACACGGATCAGCTTGTTGATGGTCTCTACCATATGTACCGGAATACGGATGGTGCGGGCCTGATCGGCGATCGCTCTTGTGATGGCCTGGCGGATCCACCATGTCGCATAGGTTGAGAATTTATATCCCTTCCGGTAATCGAACTTTTCTACCGCCTTGATTAGTCCGAGGTTTCCCTCCTGAATCAGATCCAGAAAAAGCATGCCTCGTCCGACGTATCGCTTCGCGATGGACACAACCAGACGGAGGTTCGCCTCCGCCAGGCGTTTCTTCGCGTTTTCATCGCCGTCCTCCATCCGCTTGGCGAGCTCAATTTCCTCATCCGCTGTCAGAAGCGGCACCTTTCCGATTTCCTTCAGGTACATCCGGACCGGATCCTCGATGCTGACGCCCTCCGGAACCGTGAGATCGATGTTCTCAACATCGGTATCCTCGTTATCGTCCTCTCCCTCCTCGCTGAGAAGGAGCATGTCGTCATTCGGCTCCTCATCCTCACTCTGAATCCGAAGAACATCGATGTCATGATCCTCCAGATATGCCACAACCATCTTGATCTGCTTCTCGTTGAGGTTCATTTCCTTGTAATACTCGACGATCTCCGTGTATTCGAGAGCGTTTTTCTTCTTCTTGGCTACCTCAATGAGGCTTTTGGTTTTTTCCAGCAATTTCTTGTTATCTGCTTCCATGAATGTTCTCCTTCTTCTGATGTACTTGTAAAAAGTACAATTTTCTGTCTATGTCATCCCCGCGCTTACTTACGTAACGCAGCGCGGATCATACGCTTTATCTGCACAGTCCTGCTTTTTTACGAAAAAATATTTTCCGGCAGTCCTCTTGCCCGAAGCTGATCGAGCTTTTTTCTCTCATCCATGATCTTCATGAATCCCTGCATATCCGCGGGATCCAGCTCATCAGCTCTCTTGTCGATGCTCTGCCGCTTCATGCGGCAGAGAACATCGAAAAGCGCCTTCTTGCGGTCTGCCGGACTGTCCAGTGTGATATCTGTGTTGAAGAGAGAGGCGGCCTCTGTCTGCTGTGCGCTGTCCTCGAAATGATTGATGATGGCGGCCGGGCTGATTTTGCCCTTCGCTCCCTGCTCCCAGACCATTTCCGCGACCTCCCGGTACATCGGGTTGGTAAAATCCGCAGGCGACAGATAATCCTTCAGCTGTTCCAGAAGCCCCGGCTGTCCCGCAATCCAGGTGAGCATCAGCTTCTGTTCCTTGTCCGCCGGAGCCGCTGCCATGGCTGCCTTCTGCCTTCGCGCATCGGTGCTCTTCGGCGGCCGGATCTCGGTTCTTCCCACGCCCTTCAGCGCTTCCCGGTTGATCTGTGACACCAGCATGCTCTGCTCGATGTGATATTTTCTCGCGATTGCCTCAGTGTAACTGTTTCTCTCAATCTCATCCCCGATCTCAAGAAGCATGGCCGCCACCTCGTGAAAAAATCTGCTTCGCTCGCCGGGATCGTTCATGTCGTAATTCTGTTCGGTCATGCGGACCATGAAGAGGAAGCTGTTCTCCGCCTCCTCCAGCCTCTGCTCGAACGCCTCGGCTCCCTCTGCCTTGATGAATTCGTCCGGATCCTTGTGCGGCCTCAGGTTTACCACCTTTGTGGAAAGCCCAGCCGTCCGAAGCATCGGAATCGCCCGCAGAGCCGCCTTCACACCGGCGCCGTCCATATCGTAGATGACCAGAACCTGTTTCGTGAACCGGCTCATCAGCGAGCACTGCTGAGAGGTCAGCGCCGTTCCCAGCGAAGCAACGGCGTTCGTGTAACCCGCCTGGTGCATCGAAATGACATCCATGTAGCCCTCACAGATGATGAAGTTCTTCCGGCGCGTCCTTCTCGCCACATTCAGGCCGTACAGATTCCGGCTCTTGTCGAACACAGGCGTCTCCGGGGAGTTCAGATATTTCGGTTTTCCGTCTCCCATCACCCGGCCGCCGAAGCCGATCACCCGGCTGTTCGCGTCCATAATGGGGAACATGACCCGGTTCCAGAACTTGTCTGAAAATCCCCGCTTCTCATCGACATGAAACAGCCCGGATTCCTTCAAAATCCCGTCGCTGTAGCCTTTTTTCTTAAAAAACTGATACAGATCGTTGCTGTATTTGTCGGCATAGCCAAGTCCGAAGCTCCGCATGGTTTCCGCACTAAGCCCGCGCCCTTCCAGATACCTCAGCCCGGCCTGTCCCGCCGGGGAATGGAGTCTGGAATAAAAATACAGCGCCGCCTGCTTGTTGATTTCCAGAAGTCTCGACCGCTTATCCTGTTCTTCCCGCTCCTCTCTCGAATACTCCGCCTCCGGAAGCTTCACGCCTGCCCTGTCCGCCAGAGCCTTGATTGCCTCCTGAAAGCTGTAATTCTCGTACTCCATCAGAAAGGTGTACACATTTCCGCCTTTGCCGCAGCCGAAGCAGTAATACATCTGCTTGTCCCGGCTCACCGAGAAAGACGGCGATTTTTCATTATGAAACGGGCACAGCCCGAAATAATTGCTGCCCCGCTTCTGAAGCTTCACATATTGAGAGATCACATCCACGATGTCGTTTCGTTCACGGACATCCTCGATGACCTCATCTGTATATCGCATGATTCCTCAAATAACCTCCTGTCCGTATCTGACGGTATCACTGTCTGACTGACGATTGGCTATGTAAGCCGCCATACAGAAGATACATCCTGACGATTACTCTGTAAATCGTCTTATGGGAGATACATTCTGACAATAGCTCTGTAAACCGCCATATGGAAATATATCCTGACGATTGCCCTATAAACCGCCATATGGAAATATATCCTGACGATTGCCCTGTAAACCGCCATATGGAAGATCCATCGTGCCGCAGCCTTTATGAGATGCGGATTTCGCGCGATCGCGCTTCCTTCCTGTCACAATACGTCCCAGGATTTTGGAATGTAGATCTCCCGGAATTTGTGAATCGCGTACTGGTCCGTCATCCCGGAGATGTAATCACAGACAACCCGCTCCGGTGTCTCGCCCTGCTCCAGCATCTTGCGGTATTCTCCCTTCAGAAGCTCCGGATGCCGGACGTAATATCCATACATCTCTGTCAGCATCCTGTCCACCTTGATCTCCTCGGACTTTGCCACCGGATTTGTGTACACATCCGCAAACATCAGCTTGCGGAAGGTCATCATCGCGTCATGGATCTGCTCCGACTGCCGGATATCATCGCGGTCCCGGCTGCTGGCGATCAGATCCATCACCAGTGTATTCAGCCTCTCGCGGGAAGTATATCCAAGCGTCATCCGCAGCGTAATCGGAATATCGTCTTCGCTGATGATCCCTGCCCGCTGCGCATCGTCCATGTCGTGATGAATATACGCAATCTTGTCACAGATCCGCACGATCTTTCCTTCCAGCGTGTGCGGTGTCGTGCTCATCTGATGATTCAGAATTCCGTCCCGCACCTCCCAGGTGAGGTTCAGCCCCTCCCCGTTTTTCTCCAGCTTTTCCACGACACGGAGACTCTGCTCATAGTGACGGAACCCCGACGGACAGAGCCTGTTCAGGGTTCTCTCCCCGGCATGGCCGAATGGAGTGTGCCCAAGATCATGCCCCAGAGCAATTGCCTCGACAAGATCCTCATTAAGCCGCAGTGCCTTCGCTACTGTCCTGGAAATCTGGGATACCTCCAGCGTGTGTGTCAGGCGCGTCCGGTAGTGATCTCCCTGCGGCGACAGGAACACCTGCGTCTTGTCCTTCAGTCTCCGGAAGGACTTGCAGTGCAGAATCCGGTCACGGTCGCGCATGTAATCCGTTCGAACGGTATCCTCGCTGATCGGCCAGTCCCGCCCCCGCGTCTCCCGGCTGTGGGCAGCGTAAGGGCTCAGATCATCCAGTTCGTTTTCTTCAATCGCTTCCCGAATATTCATGGCTCTGCTCTCCAATCTTTGCCGAGAATGCTGCTTTCCCGAAAAAATGCGTCTATTATATATTTACGACGCCAAAAAGGATTTTCCTTTTTTATTTTGAAAAGTTTCAAACGCAAAGCGTTAAATTTTTGTCCGTCCAGACAAGAAAAACACCAACCCCGGGTGGATTGGTGCTGGTGTAGACTGCTGATCTAAGCAATGCTGAGTCGGGCGACGATTTTGCAGAATTCTTGATTTTCGTCGCCTGACAAGCTCTAAATAGCTTTGACTGAGCGGCGGTTCTGCCGAATTCTTGTTTTCCGTCGCCTGCGGACAGCAGCTACTGTTGATCACCCCTGTCCTCTTTCTCCTCCGGATGCTCCACATGAAGCTTGATTTTTCCGACTCTGTGTCCATCCATTTCGAGAATCCGTATGGTCATATTCTCATAGTGGTAAACATCCCCGCGGGAGGGAACCTTTCCGGCGATCTCCAGAATCCATCCGCTCACGGTAATCGAATCATGCTCTCGCTCACATCCGATCTCATCGAAGAGCTTTTCAAGGTTTGCGGAGCCCTCCACCACATAGTCGCTGTCCGTGATCTTCCGGATTTCCTGGACAATTTCGTCATGCTCGTCCCAGATCTCGCCGACCAGCTCCTCCAGAATATCCTCCATGGACACGATACCGACCGTGCCGCCGTACTCATCGACCACGACCGCCAGATGAATTTTTTTCTTCTGAAGCTCGCGCAGGAGCTCGTCGATCTTCTTGTGCTCCGTGATAAAGACCGTCGGACGTATGATGGAGTCGATCGTCCGGTCCGAGCCGAAAATCTTGTTATAAAAGTCCTTTTCATAAAGGATTCCCGTGATATGGTCCATGTCCTCCCGGTAAACCGGAAGCCTCGAGTAGCCGGTCTGGGCAAAGATGTCCGCGATTTCCTGATTGGAGGTTCCATACTCCACTCCGACGATATCCACTCTCGGTGTCAGAATATCAACCGCCTCCTGATCCCGGAATTCGATTGAATTGCGGATCAGATCGCTTTCCTCCTCACCAATGCCGCCACCGGTCTCCGCCTCATCGACGATTGTCAGAAGCTCCTCGTCCGTGATTGCGCGGTCTTCCTCACCTTTAATGAGCTTCGCCAGAAACTTCTTCCACAGTCCGAAGAGAAAATTCACCGGCGTCAGAACTACAACGATACAGCTCAGAAGCGGGGCAGCCAGCATCGCCACCTGCTCCGGAAACTCCGACGCCATGCTCTTCGGCGAAATCTCGCCAAAAATCAGGAGCACCAGCGTCGTCACCAGCGTCGCAATGCCGGAACCTGCATCCTCTCCGAGCATACGCACGAAGAAAACGGTCGCCAGAGATGTAGCGCCGATGTTTACGACGTTATTTCCGACCAGAATCGTGGAGAGGACACTGTCATAACGGTCCAGCAGCTTCATCACAAGGATCGCCCGCCGGTCTCCCTTCTCCGCCATATTCTTGACCCGGATATGATTCAGCGAGGCAAACGCCGTCTCCGTCGCTGAAAAATAAGCCGATAATATTACACAAATTACGATAACAACCAGAGTACCGATATTTTTTTCCATATCTTTCCTGCATTCATCCCCTCAAAAATGTCATTGTTCACGGCACAGAACCTCGCCCGGGCATTATCTCTGCCGTTCTTCGCGGCTCTTCCGGCCCCGGGCATTACCTCTGCCATTCTTCGCGGCTCTTCCGGCCCCGGGCATTACCTCTGCCGTTCATCACCGATCTTCTGACTCGGCTGATTCTGCTGTTTCAGCTTGCAGCAGTCCGGCACCTCGCCGTGAAACGCTTCCTTGTTCGAATCCGCCATACGCTTCAACCACGCATTCCAATGATTTTTGATTCCGGAAAAAATACTCATATGACAAAAGCCATTTCCTTTCTTGATCGTTCGGATCATCCTTCTTGCATTACGAATTCTCATCATATCTGAATTTTCCCTATTGCTGATATCTGGAAGTTCTTTTCTGCACGGGATTTCACCGTATTCCTATCATAGCACGGAAATCCTTTTTCGCAAGCCGGCATATCCTGAATTCCTGCCTGCTGTACCGGCAGGGCAGAACCTGTCTTGAATTATGCCCGGACAGCTTTTATAATAATATGTACAAACAAAAAAGACTTTTTCCGGATTCACCGCGGGCGTTCGCGCACAATCACTCGGGAAAAAGTCGGATTCAAATGTATGCGGAGGGAATCTGATGGAAAAATCAAAGGTCTATTTTACCGACTTTCGTACACACACCAATGGCCCGAGCCTGCCGGGGAAGCTGGCGAAGCTGATTCGCAAGGCAGGAATCGGCAGCATTGATATGGACGGAAAGTTTGTAGCAATCAAGATGCATTTCGGCGAGCTCGGCAACATCTCCTATCTGCGTCCGAACTACGCAAAAGCAGTCGCTGACGTGGTAAAGGAACTCGGCGGAAAGCCCTTCCTGACCGACTGCAATACGCTCTATCCCGGAAGCAGGAAGAACGCGCTTGATCATCTGAGCTGTGCTGAAGAGAACGGCTTCAGCATGGCGACCACCGGATGCCACGTCATCATCGGCGACGGTCTGTGCGGAACCGATGAAGTGATCGTCCCGATCCGGAACGGTGAATATCTCAAGGAGGCATATATCGGCCATGCCATCATGGATGCCGATATCCTGATCAGTCTCACCCATTTCAAGGGTCATGAGGCGACCGGCTTCGGCGGAGCACTCAAAAATATCGGTATGGGATGCGGAAGCCGCGCAGGAAAGATGCACCAGCACAACTCCGGAAAGCCGCATGTCATTGAAGAGCAATGCCGCGGCTGCAGGAGCTGCGCAAAGGAATGCGGTTCCGATGCCATTTCTTACGAAAGCGGGAAGGCACACATCAACCAGGATATCTGCAAGGGATGCGGACGCTGCATCGGTGCCTGCAATTTCGACGCCATCGTAAACAACAACTGGGACGCCAACGAAATCCTCGGCTGTAAGATCGCCGAATACTCCCAGGCAGTCTGTGACGGCCGCCCGACCTTCCACATCAGCCTGATCACTGATGTCTCACCGAACTGTGACTGCCACCCGGAGAATGACGCCCCGATTCTTCCGAATATCGGAATGTTTGCCTCCTTTGATCCGGTTGCCCTCGATCAGGCCTGCGTTGACGCTTGTCTCGCTGCCACACCGATCCGCAACAGTCAGCTCGGAGACAACCTCGCGAAACCGGACTGGCACCATCATCACGACCATTTCCTGGACAGCAACCCGAACGTACGCTGGAAGGAGACACTCGAACACGCCGAGAAGATCGGCCTCGGCAGCCGCTCCTATGAACTGATCACCATGAAATAAGGATCCGTCAATGATACTCTTGTAGTAACAACCAGGAAGGGATGCCTCGTGGTGATGACAGGGAAGCCGCATCCATGAAGCATTGACTTGCAGTGACAGATTTTCCGGATCCATCAAAAGGGTCCGGGAATTTTTTTGTCCTTTCACGCGTGACAGACCCGGGGCTGCTGCTGTGTGATACAGTGGATATTGCCGCCCCCATAAACGATCTCTCTGGTCCTGACACCGACCGTTTGCCGGTCCGGGAACATGGCAGCGATTTGCCGAAGGGCCACCTCATCATTCGGGTCATCATACTGAGGCACGATCACCCCTCCATTTACAATCAGGAAATTCAGGTAAGACGCCGCGCAGAGTTCTCCGGGATTACGAGGAATCGCATGACCGCTGCTCTCTACTTCATAGTCTTCGGGAAGACGGACCGGATACTTCGGACAGCAGACCGGATGTACCTTCAGTTTTCTTCCCCTGGCATTCCGCGACTGTTCCAGAACGCGAAGCGCTTTCTGTGATGCCTGATAAAACGGGCTGTCCGGGTTTTCTTCCCGAATGCATGCCACCTCCCCCGGACGGACAAAGCATGCCACATCATCAACATGTCCGTTTGTCTCCTCCGGATCAATCCCGTCCGGAATCCATATCACCTTCTCTGCCCCGAGATAGGCACAGAGCCGCTGACCGATCTGTTCTTTTGTCAGTCCGGGGTTTCTCCCCTGACTCAGAAGGCACATTTCTGTCGTAAGAATAGTTCCCTCGCCATCCGTGTGAAAGGATCCTCCCTCAAGAATAAAATCAGCACGATACCGGTCAATCCCCAACATGTCGCAGATTTTTCCCGCAAGGGCATCATCCTGATCCCATGGCTGATATAATCCGTCCACATCGCCGCCATAAGCATTGAACCGCCAGTCACAGGCACGCAGTCCTCCCTTGTCATTGACGACAAACGAAGGGCCGGTATCCCGGATCCAGGCATCATCAGAAGACATCTCAATCACTTCCACATCCGGAACATTTAGGAACGCATTCTCTGCCCGCTCCATCTGATCCGGAGACGCTAGCATGCAGACCGGTTCAAACGCGGCAATTGCTCTTGCAACATCGGCATAGGCTTTCTGCGCCGGAAGCGCATGCTCTCTCCAGTTATCCGGCCTTTCCGGCCATATCATCCAGATTCTGTCCTGTGGTTCAAATTCTCCCGGCATCCGGTACCCATCCCTTCCGGGAAGTGAATTTCTGATGAAACCCATCCTCTTTCCTCCTGATCCTGTTCGCAGTTCCATTTATCAGTGTACTGCAGTGACGATCCCACACCTCTTCACAGAAGAATAGAGCCTGCCGATTAGCCCTTCAGCTTCGTCCACATGCTGTCCAGTGTCGCAATGGTGTCCGTATCCAGATTATCCACATATTCTCCTGCGGAAATTACGCTCTCCGGCGGGTTTTTCGCCTCATTATCTGTGTAGTCTGCGCCCATCGCCTTTACCGCTGCCGTATTCGGATTCAGATACGGGAATTCCTTGGAAATTGCCTCTGAGGTTTCCGGCTCCAGGATGTAATTGATAAATTTCTCTGCAGCGTCCTTGTGCTTTGCGCCCTTCGGGATCGCCCAGTTATCCATGAAGACATACGCGCCTTCCTTCGGGAATACAATCTTAATGTCCGGATTTTCTTCCATGGCAAGCGCAATCTCCGCACTCCAGCAGAAACCGACCGTACAGTCACCGCTGATCAGAGAAGATTTCGGCGAATCCGAATCATACACCTTGATATTGTCCTTCAACGTCAGAAGCTTCTGTTCCACCTCCTTCAGCTTATCCGGATCTGTCTCATTCATGGAAAGCCCCATCGAGCGCTCGGTCATGCCGATCACCGCACGGTAATCGTCCAGTACAACCAGGGAATTCTTCAGAGACGGATCAAACAGATCATTGTAGCTGGTGATTTCCTTCTTGACCTTCTTCGTATTGACCGCGATTGCGGCAACGCCGCCCTGATACGGAACCGAATAGGTGTTGTCCGGATCATAGGACGGATTGAGATACTGCTCTCCGATATTTTTCAGATTGGTCAGCTTGTCCTTATCCAGCTTCTCCAGCATATCCTGGGAGATCATCTGCTTTACCATATAATCCGAGGGCTGGACGATATCATATGTGCCCTCCGCCTCCGCCTTCACCTTGGCGAGCATATCTTCATTCGAAGAAAACGTAGTAACATTCACCTTGATGCCGGTCTCTTTCTCAAAATTCTGAATGACACTGTCCGGAATATATTCTGTCCAGACAAAAATGTTCAGGCTGTCCGCGTCTCCGCCGGAGGAGCTCCCTCCGGAAGTGTTGATTCCGCATCCCGTAATCCCGACTGCCATAGCAGCCACAAGTCCCAACGCAAGCATACTCTTTATTTTTTTCGTCATATCAATCTCTCCTTCCCTTGCCATCGTCTCATCTCACTGGATCATAGCCGGATTCCAGGGTGCTTCCGCAGCATCCTTCTATACGGCTATTGTTCCTATTCGCTTTGTGATAAATTCTGTCTATTTTCTCTTTATATTATCCTTTTCATTTTTCTGTCTTCATGTACAGCATGTACTTTCCTTTGACTTATCTTTTTCTCGTCTTTTTCTTATCTTTTTCTTATCTTCCGGTTCTTGCGGCTGAAGATACCGCTCTGTGTCAGAATAACCAGCACGACAGTTCCGACCAGAATCAGCGTGCTCAGCGCGTTGACATCTGGCGCGACGCCGCTCTTGATGCTCTCCATCACCTTCAGCGGGTAGGTCTTTGTCGTTCCGTTTACAAAATAGCTGATAATCACGTCGTCGATCGAAAGGGTAAATGCCAGCAGTGCTCCGCCCGCAATTCCGGGAGCAAGCACCGGGAACGTCACCTCGAAGAACGTCCGTATCCGGTTTGCCCCGAGATCCATGCTTGCTTCCTCAAGTGAAATATCATACCCCGCAAGTCTCGATCTTACGTTAAAGATGACAAAAGGAACGTCAAAGGTTACGTGCGCGAGAATCAGCGTTCCCATGCCTCTGGGAATTCCGGTCCCGGCAAACATGGTCAGAAGCGATATACCAAGCACAATCTCCGGAATCACCACCGGAATGTACAGCAGCGCATCGATCAGCTTCTTCCCGCGGAACTTATAGCGGTACATGCCGATGGCACCGAGCGTGCCGACCGCGGTCGAGAGCAGAGTACTTACCACTGCAAGAAATATCGTATTGCCGAAGGAATTCAGGAGCGCCGCATTTCGGAGCAGTTCCCCGTACCAGTACAGGGAAAAACCTTTCCAGGACAGATATGGCTTCGTCATTGTCCCATTAAAAGAGTTGACCACAATAACCACTATCGGAAGAAATAGAAATGCATAGACCAGAAAGAGGAATATGCCCTGACCGGGAGTGATCTCTCTCTTTTTTTCCTTCGCCATTACCTTTGTCTCTGTATTCATCAATCACACCCCCAGACTTTCCATGTCGCCTCCGAGCTTCTGATAAATCCGCACAAGCAAAAGCGTTACCAGAATCAGAATGATGGAGAGCGCGGCTCCAAGAGGCCAGTTATTGCCGCTCTGGAACTGCCGTTCAATCAGGTTGCCGATCATATCGGTGTTGCCTCCGCCGAGGATATCGGATACATAGAAGTATCCGAGCGCCGGTATAAAGACCATAATGCATCCGGAGAAGATGCCGCTCGATGTCAGCGGCAGGATCACTTCAAAAAATGTCTGAACCTTTCTGGCTCCCAGATCTGCGGAAGCCTCCAGGAGACTGCCGTCCAGCTTCTCCAGCGCCGAATAAAGCGGCAGAACCATGAATGGGAACAGGCAGTACACCATGCCGAGTACTGTTGTCGCCGGATGATAAAGGAGATCCAAAGGGTCCTTTATCAGATGCACCTTCAGCAGAAAACTGTTCAGCCATCCGCTGTTTCCGAGAAATGTCTTCCATCCGTAGATCCGGATCAGTGAGTTTGTCCAGAACGGTATAATAACAAGCATGTAGAAAATATTTTTTCTCCTGCTTTTTGTTCTCGCGATGATCCAGGCAAAGGGAAAGGCAATCAGCAGCGCCAGAACCGTAGAAAGAAAAGCAATCAGCAGTGACTGCAGATATATTTTCAGATAATCCGGATCGATCAGTCTGATATAATTTTTGAAAGTAAACTGAAAAACAACATTATAATTCTCATCGATATTGCAAAAGCTGATGACAATGACATAGATCATCGGTATCGCCACAAACAGAATCATCCACAGACTCACCGGCGCAACAGTGGTCAGTGCCGGCAGGATTCTTGAACGAAACCGCATCTTTTCTTTGCTTTTATCGCCCACACCTGTCACCTCCAAACACGAGCTCTGTGTTGCAATTTCGAAAACAAAATAACGACAGACACAAAATCATCTCCTCACACGATCGGCATGCTCGATTGAATTTCATAACGACTGAGAAATTGGAATGATTTTCTCACACGATCAGCATGCTCAATTGAATTTCATAACAACTGAGAAATTTGAATGATTTTCTCACACGATCGGCATATTATTCAGCGCATTGTAGATGGTATTGTCACTGTTGTGGAGAAGCACCGCATCTCCTACATCCCAGGTGACATAGACAACCTCTCCTACCTTAGGCACTTCTTCGCCGGAGAGCCGTTCCGCCCTGACCTCGTTTCCGTTCGGAAGCACGATGTTACATTTTAAAACAGAGCCGACATAGATATAATCCTTTACGATGCCCTGGAGTCCGAAGCTTCCGATGTCATCCTTGTAAAATCTGATTTTCTCCGGACGCACGGAAATCGTGACAAATTCTCCGTTGCTGAAGCCATCCCCGTTCGCCTGCACAAATCCGTTCTCCACAGCAACCTCACATGTCCTGCCGGCGATTTCGACAATGCAGCCTTCAAAAATATTCGTCTCACCGATAAAGGTCGCGACAAATTTCGTCGCGGGATGTTCATAGATTTCAGAGGGAACGGCGACCTGATCGATAATGCCGTCGTGCATGACAGCGATCCGGTCGCTCATTGTAAGCGCCTCCTCCTGATCGTGTGTGACATAGATAAACGTAATGTTCAGTTTCTTCTGAAGCCGTTTCAGTTCGAGCTGCATCTGCTTTCGCAGCTTCAGATCGAGCGCGCCGAGCGGTTCATCCAGGAGAAGCACCTTCGGCCGGTTGATCAAAGCTCTTGCGATCGCCACCCTCTGCTTCTGACCGCCGGACAGCTGTGCCGGGTAACGATCCTCGAATCCCTCAAGCTGCACCATAGAGAGCATCTCTTCCACCCGCTCGCGGATTTCCGGCTTTGGTACTTTTTTCATACGTAACCCGTAAGCTATGTTGTCGAAAATTGTCTTGTGCGGGAATAAAGCATAGGTCTGAAATACTGTGTTCACATCCCTCTCAAAGGGCTGCCTCGCTTCAATGCTTTCTCCCTCCACCCGGATGCTCCCGCTGCTAGGGATCTCAAATCCAGCGATCATCCGCAGAGTCGTCGTCTTGCCGCAGCCGGAGGATCCGAGAAGCGTCAGAAACTCACCCGCCTTCACGTGAAGATTCATATCCTTCACGACGTGATTGGTGCCGTATATTTTGTTCACATGGTCCAGTTCAACAATATATTCGCTCACTCCGATATCACCTCTTTAAAAAAAATGTATCTGTCCGGCCGCTCTGCGCGGCCAGGCCATAGGAGTACTTGGAACTGCTGTATAAAATCCAGAGCGACTCATCTCTGCGCTCCGGCCTTGGTAACCTCAGAGTGCCTCATCTCCACGTTCACCGGTACGAATACGGATTGCATCCTCGATCGGCCGGATAAAGATTTTGCCATCTCCCACATGGTCTGTCGCCAGCTTATCCCGAACAGCCTCGATGATCGGCTCGACCTTCTTGTCCTCTACTACGATCTGAACGCGAATCTTCGGCAGCAGGTTAATGGTTGTCTTGAGCCCCTTCAGTTCCTTTACCGCGGTATCGGAGGCTCCTTTCTGCGTCCCGCAGCCCATAGCTGTGGAAATTGTCATACCTCCGCAATTCTCCTGATCCAGAATAGCCTTTACATCCTCAAGTCTATCAGGTCTGATGATCATAACCAGTTCCTTCATATTTTTTCCTCCTTCCATTTCAAACACTAGTCAGACATGGCAATGCGCTCTTCGCGGATAATATCCCGCCGATGCGAATGGAGCCTCACACGTCTGCTTCATGAATCAGTACCTCTCACTGTTCGAGTAAAAAAATAAGGGCGCACCGGGAATTCCTTCCCGATACGTCCTTGTATCATTAACAGTACATACATCATTTTCACCGACATGTAGTACAAAAAAAAGTACCCGACCATCGCTAAAGATGGCAGATACTTCATTGTACGTCTGACAAGTTTTCAAATTTCTTTTTCTTGAATTATGTATGCTATACTAGCAAAGAGGAATTCGTAAAGCAATACTTTTCTTCAGGTATTTCCGGTATTTTCTAACAGTTTCGCAATACTTTCTGATAACTTTGCGGTACTTTCTAACAGTTCTGTGGTACTTTTTAAACCGTCTGCGCATTTTTAATGATATGTCATTCCACATTCGTCCAGATGCTGAGCGTATCGATAACCTTCTGTTTGTCCTCTTCCCCCAGCTTCTCTACCATCCTGGATATCTTATGATCCAGAGAAGTTTTCCGGTATGCCGGTACTGCTCTCCCGACAAGCTCATCCAATGTGATCCCTGTTAAATCTCCGTAGTAGCACAGCACACGGAGAGACATCGCAGTTCTGCTGTTTTCCACGTTGCTGATATATCCGGGCGTCACATTCAGGGTTCTGGCAACATCCACCTGTGTCAGACCGTGTTCCTTTCTCAGTTTCTTCACTACCTGTCCGAGATTTGCGAATTCAAAATCACCTTGTTTGCCCATCCGACTGCACCTCTTCAACCATCTTTAGAAATATATTATGAGCGGGTGCAGTATTCTCAGGGTATAGACAATGTTCATAATATTATATTGAAAATGCCTTCGAAAATGCATTCAGTCTCTTACACACGCTTTGCGTGTGACGAGCCTGTCTGCGTTTTCGAAGAGCTTATACAATTAAAAAGAGCCTGCCGAAGCAGACTTTTCATAAGATCAACACATACCTTCAAAACTGAATACACAAACTCTTCCCGGGAATCCGTCTCCGGATTCCCTCCTTCCGTTCCAACTTATGCTTCAGGTCAAACCCTCGACCGATTAGTAACAGTCAGCTCCATGCCTTACGGCACTTCCACCTCTGCCCTATCAACCTTATCGTCTTTAAGGG
>NZ_JBQHWP010000029.1:0-23047 GCF_052063915.1 Bilifractor sp. HCP3S3_D3 | reverse complement strand
TTTCTATACTTACAGTATTTACTATGCAGTCCTTCCGATTTCAGGGAATTCCCATGCGGATAAGAGGGAAAAATTTATCCGATTTGAGGGAAAATCTGTTGACAAAACACACTTGACCGCTATGACTTCACGGGTAAGACGATTCTTCCTCTCTGCACCAACGAAGGCAGTGGCATGGGATCATCTGAAGGTAATATCAAAAAACTGGCTCCGGGGGCAAATGTCAAAAGAGGATTATCCATCACCGGCAGCAATGCGGCAAATGCAGGTGGCTCTGTAAAAAAATGGCTTGCAGATAACGGATTGGTATAAGGAGGCGATGAGAATGGAATATTCAGAAGGATGCGTTTATGAGTTGATGGTTAACGGTGGTCCCACGGACAACAGAGAACCCTACTTTAAGGAAGCTGTTGACGAAATGATGCGTGCAAGAGTTCTGTGCGCAAAGGCGAACGCAAAGATGCCGGATGATCCGACTTACGTGGAGGATCTGGAGGAACTCTTTGGAAGAAATCTCGATGATGTCCGGATCCTGACGCCTTTCATCTGCGATTTCGGTAACCGGGTGAAATTCGGAAAAGACGTATTTTTAAACCACTCCGCTATTCTTTCCGCTTCCGGCGGTATCGAGTTTGAGGATGGCGTAATGTGCGCACCGGGTCTGAGGATTGCAACCATCAATCACGATATGAATGAGCGCCATACAAAATACACCTATGGAAAAGTGATTGTAAAGAAAAATGCCTGGCTCGGCATGAATGTTACCATCTGTCCCGGCGTTACCATCGGTGAATATGCCGTAGTTGCCGCAGGTGCTGTAGTAACCAAAGACGTTCCGGATCATGCCTTAGTCGGCGGTGTACCTGCAAAGGTTATCAAATATCTGGATTCGTCAGAACAGAAGGAATAATCATGAATGATAAGGAGGAACAGATCATGGAATATGTAACACTTAACAACGGAGTAAAATGCCCTGTAGTAGGCATAGGAACATTTATGCTGACACCTGCAGATGCAGAAAACAGCGTAAGAGAAGCTTTGAAAATGCGATACTCACTGGTAGATACCGCCAACGCTTATGTAAATGAAAGGGCCTGCGGTCGCGGCATCAAAAACAGCGGAAAGAAGCGCGAAGATGTGTTCCTCTCAACCAAACTCTGGCCAAGTGAATATGAAAACGACAACGCTGTTGACGAAACACTCGAAAGGATTGGGGTAGATTATGTAGATCTTCTTTATATCCATCAGCCTGCCGGCAACTGGCTTGCCGGATATCGCCAACTGGAAAAAGCATATAAAGAAGGAAAAGCCAAAGCCATCGGCATCTCTAATTTTGAAGGAAAATATATCGAAGAACTGCAGACCAAATGGGAAATCGTGCCTCAGTTCATCCAGGTTGAAGCGCATCCTTACTTTACTCAGAAAGAACTTCGCCAGGTACTCGACAAATATGATATCAAGCTTATGAGCTGGTATCCGCTTGGTCATGGTGACAAATCCCTGATCAATGAGCCTCTCTTTGAAGAGCTTGGTCGGAAATACGGCAAGTCCAGTGCACAGGTCATTCTCCGCTGGCACACCCAGATGGGATTCGTAGTGATCCCAGGAAGCAAAAATGTGGATCACATCAAGGACAATCTGGATATACTGGATTTCACTCTCACGAAGGAAGAAATGGCAGAAATCGCCAAACTGGATAAAAACCAGAGATATTATCATCGTACCGATGAGCAGCTCGTTCAGTTTGCCGGATGGAGACCTTCCTTCGAACAAAAATAAAAACAGTGTATTTATCTTGATTCTTCTGACAATAATCCTATAGTCTCCCACCCTCCAAAAAATAGTTATTCAGCAGCACTTCTGAGTGAATGACACCCGGCTTGTGGGAGTAGTCCCGGAATCGGTGGTCGTACTCGCAGTAGAGCCGTGTGCCGCTGAGGTAGGCAGAGGCGGCAACAGCAGAGCGTCCTTCGCTGCGCTTGATGATGGCTATGTTGAAGTGGGGACAGGGGATTTTGCATCACCTCCGTTTAAGGTAGAATAATCCCGCCTGCTTTGCAGCGGGCGGGATAGTATGAGTGTACGACTGTTCTAAGAATGCAAGAGACATAATTCTTTTCTATTTTGTTCAAACTGAATGCTATTTGTTCTTAGGTTGCTTGAGACATAAAACTATAGCCCAAAATAAGAATGTTAACCACGCCAAATTACGTGATGTTATAGATAATTCCGTTCTTACAGCACTCGTTATCTTTCCGTTATTAATCTTTAACCCAACAACAATGCTGTCCCCGACATTTTCATAACAATTAATAGTTACACTATCTGCTCTTGCTTTTTCTCCCTCAAACTCTACTGAAATACTTCCACGGCTAAGAATACCTTTCCTTGTATGATGCTTTTGTGTAATTATCGCTTGTGCTGGAATGTAATCTGATTTATTTGGAAGATATTCAAACAAGTAACCAAAATTTGAAATAAGAAAACTAATTAATACAAGGATTGCAATCAAGAGAATATCTCTGACTGGCTTCTTAATGTATGTGACCTTAATAAAAAGGAAAATACAAGGTATTGAAAATAACAGAATTTGCAATAACACTTTTTCTCCTCCCATTGTGCATATATCTCTGCCTATTTATCCGAATAGCACCTTTTCTAATCTCAATGCCACCCGACTACTATACGAATATTGCAAAGCAGCAAGCCTGGCCTTATTTGATATGCTGGAATAGAAGTCATAGTAAAAAACCGTCATTGAGATGCCAAATCCAACTAAAGGCGGGGTCGTGGCCAACACAGCTAAAAATCCCGTCACACATAGGACAATGTAGTCCTCTACAACTGTTTCTACTTGTTCCGAGCCTAATGAATCATTAATCGTTTGAATAATGGTTTCCGCACTTGCCCCAGAAGAATAATTATCATGAATAACGTTATAAATCAATGTGTTAATATTGGTTAAATCATTAGGTAATCCTGATAAATCTTTGACCAGATTAACGGTATTTAATGTTACCACCCTTCCCGTATCTCCAATATCACTAAGTGTAGTCGGAGCATCTGTTAAAGATTGAATTTCATACACAGCACTTGCAAAATTCTGGGTCTGTTCTGAATCTGATTTTACATTGCTACTGTAACGAGGTCTAAAGCTATCACCACTGTGATGTACTTTTCCACCCGTTTTTCGCGGTCAGACCAAACCGTTTTGTCGAAGGTGAAATGTTCGAAAAAGTGCTTGAATTCAGCGATTTCTACGAGTTTGTGCGTGATAGCAACACAATGGTTTCCACGTGCAACGAGACAGTAGAAAAAATAATCATACTGGTTCATGCTGTCTGGGAATTGGTCAAGGTAGGGACATGCTGTTCGGGAATTTGTCAGAAATATGATGCTCCATTACCTTCAATGATATCAGCGACATTGCAAAACACATTGAACGGGAATTTGTTTGTACAATGTTCAAGATATAACTGTTATTATGTCTTGATTAGAGTACAAACTCATATAAGAGGAACTTCCTCGGTACTCCAATATCAACATATGTGATTTCAACCTTATCCACATACTTAAATCCAAACGACATATACATTTTCTGTGGAATATCATTTCCCTCTATGCAATCAAGACGAATTGATTTAAGGTTTCTTTCCCTTGCTGTGTCAATTGCGTGTTGAACTAACTGCTTCGAGTATCCATGACCTCCATATTCCGGAAGGACACGCAAGGCATGAAGAACTACTGTCTCGTTATCATTTGCATCAATAAGCCATTTAACTGCGTGATACGCCTCATCACGATCATGATTCATAATATACGCTGCAACAATTCGACCATCTTCAATACCGATAAACTGATTTCTCTCTTTGATTGCATCTTTGATCATTTCATCTGGAGGGAAACCACCTTTATCTCCCTCCGGCAGAAAATCTTTTCCGCTCAAAACTTTACACATACCGTCATAAAACTGTCGCAATTCTATAAAATTTTTCTCTTCTGCATATCTGATAATCATAGAAATCTATCCCTCCAACTTCTGATTTATATCTTGGTATACGTATCTTGTCTTCTTCCAAGTGGCTTTGAAATCAGTGGCAATTATATCCATTTCTCATCAGCACAATTTCGTTACTTAGTATATCATGTTTGGAATTCGTGAAAAACAGAAAAGCCTTCCCACAGTCACGCCAGACCAACTTTCACATTTTTTCTAAAAGAAAATGCGGCACCCGCCTCTCATCTCAGAAAGACGGATGCCGCAGAAATGGCCTAAACACGGGCTTTTTCTGCCCTCTGTCAATTTGTTCTTGTTAGCAGAGCCACGGTCTCAACATGCCCCGAGACAGTGAGGAACATAATCATGTAGGTTCTTGCTGTCTGGAAATTGGTCAAGGTAGGAACATGCTATTCGGAAATTGGTCGAAAATATGATGTTGCTCCATTACCTTAAATTATATCAGCATCATTGCAAAACACATTGAACTGGAAGTTAGCGATTTCTTTTTCCGGTATTCTCTGTCCCACGGATTTCCTCATGATAGAAATAATCTACGATCACCGGATGCCCCTGCAGGACTCTGCCATAAGGCATTTCATTATCCACAAAGGCACAATCATACTTCTTAGCCATTTCCTCAGCTTTTACTTCAAGTGCTTCAAAGTAGCTGCGGTTATGCTTGTTATAGATCTCGTCGTAAAGTGGTACCAGATCAGGATACTTTCCGGCGATATAATCCATAATTGTCTTTTTGAAACCGCCTCGAAGATTGAGATTTTCGAGCCAGAACAGATCGCACTGATCCTTTACCCGATCAAAGATTGCTTCAAAATCCGTGATACCGGGGAATACCGGGGATACGAAACAGACTGTACGGATACCTGCTTCATATACCTGCTTCATAGCAGAGATACGGCGCTCAATGCTCGAAGCAGAGTCCATATCGTTCTTGAAATTTTCATCCAGTGTGTTGATCGACCATGAAACGGTTACACGTCCAAGCTTCTTCAGCAGATCAATATCCCGTACCACAAGATCCGACTTTGTGCAGATCAGAATATCTGCGTCACTGCCGATCAGCTGCTTCAGAAGTTTTCTGGTATTCCCGAATTGCTCCTCCTGTGGATTGTAGCCATCTGTCACAGAACCGATGACTACCCGCTGTCCGGCATATTTCTTCGGATTTTTAATTTCCGGCCAATGCTTCACATCAAGGAAAGTGCCCCATTCCTCCTTGTGCCCGGTAAAGCGCTTCATAAAAGAAGCATAGCAATACTTGCAGGCATGTGTACAGCCCACATAGGGATTGACCGAGTAACCGCCTACCGGCAGACTGGACTTAGTCATGATGTTCTTTGTTTCCACCTCACGAATGAGGATTCCATTTATTACTTCTTCCATGATTTCTGTACCTCTAACACTTTATTAAATTCTTCCGGCATTTCCTGAATCATATTTTCATCCCCAATGATAGGGACAAGGTCTTCCTTCATAAACACCGGAATGCCGAGCCTATGGGCCTGGTCCGTCAGAGACCATGCCCATTCCGGCTTCGTATGAATCTTCCTGCTCTGAGCTCCGGTCATGGTGCCCACAACGATCCAATTGATTCCGGAAAGGTCAACTGTGCCGGGATCGTCGAATAACGGCTCAAAGGTAACATGGTAATGTTTCGCTCTGACATTTTTCCGAATGGCGTCGATACGCCACAGTTCTGCTTTCCTCGTCACCGTAACGCCAAACCATGCGTTTTCCAGATCGGTATCAAAATCCAGCAAATCAGGTCGCTTGGTAAGGAACAGAAATTGATGCTGTGGATTTTCACGGATCTTTGCAAATACCTCGTCTCTCCATTCCGGCTTCCATCCGGAGAGATCGCTCATGCCGGTAAGCAGAAAGTTCTGTGGACGTTTCTTTTCCATCATCTTGAGCTTACCCGGAAAAAATTCAGGGTCAGCGAAGTCATCAATCATATGCCAGCGTTTCACATTGTTGCGGGCATAGCAATATGTACACCCCACTGTGCAGCCAATGACGATATTCATGTTCTGAATCTGATCTTTGATACAAATACTCATGACTTCTGCCACTCCTCAAGATTCTTTCTGATGCGGTCGAGGTATTCCTCAAACTGGGTAATTTCTTCCTCTGAAAAACCTTTGTAGTAAATACTGCCCATCTCATCAGATACAGAATCGTACACGCCCTTTAAGGCATGTGCTTTCTCAGTCAGAAACAGGAGTGTTTTTCTTTTGTCCGTTTCAGACTGAACACGGCTTATCAGCCCTTGATTTTCCATTCTTTCCAGCATCGTAGTAAGAGATGTTATCGCTAATCCGCATTTAGTCGAGAGTGCCCTGATAGAGATACCATCCTCCTGCCACAGCACATAAAGAATACGTCCCTGGGCTCCATTAAACGCATCAATGTTCTTTTCACTGAGAATCTTCTCGAAAATCCGGTCTCCAAGTTGTTTTATTTTGGTGACAAGAAATCCTCCATTCATGTCCATACAAATGCTCCTATATAGTAGTTTATTAAAAACATACTATATAGGAGCTTTCTTGTCAACAATTTATTTGTCTTAATAGGTAAATTCCGATTTCACGGCCAGTTCGACCGCGCTGTTTTCTTCCTCGGCAGACTCCCCTCCGCCTCCCTTTTCACATAGGTCAATTCTGATTTATATCTTGTCTTCTTCCAAGTGGCTTTGAAATCCTTACCATTTCATCTGTATATTGTATCCGAATATCCTGCAGGTCCGCCGGGAGAAAAGAAGAAAATGCCAATTGCCCCGAAAGATTCTCCCTGATTTTTCTGGATCGTCCATTTGATTTCATAGTCTGTAACCTCATGTTCAGACTCTCATTCATTCAAAAGATTCCTTAAGTTTTCTCCGATATCACCTGTCAGGGCTACTGTCCTGTCTGCCAGCGCATCCGGAACGTTGATTTCTCCCGGCATATTCATCGTAATGAACTTCCAGGAAGGATATTCCGCTGCCATTCCCATCGTCGGGGCTTTGATCAACTGGTTCCGGCTCCCAATGCCAAGCTCAAAGAGCAGAGCATTCTGCCCGGAATACTCCTGAAGGAATGCGTAAAATCTCTGCCGCTGGCCGTTCCACTCCTCAGACCCCTCCGTAAGGCCTTCGAAGTTACCTTCCACTTCGAAGATTCTGTCCCGGTCAAAACCATTCATCTGAAAATGCGCGTCGCCGTTACTGGTCACGATAAAATATGGTTTATTCCTGACAATTGAAAGTAGGTTTTTCATTACCTCACTGCCAAGGTAGTCGTCAATTAAATACTGATGAACCGTCTGCATATATTCCTCATGATCGGCCGCCGTCATCGGCGTGAACACACCGCGGATCAGGCTGTCTGCGCCGTACTTCTGACGGAACTTCCCAAAGTACCTTCTGAACGACCCATTATCCGCAAAAATATGATACCCCTCCGCGATGGAAAGCCCGTTGCTCGCCGTAATCAGAATGGCGTCCGTGTTTTTCAGCCAGTCTTTTGCCTCTTTATAATCGTTTACTTTATATTCCATCATTTTTCACCCTCTACGATCATACAGCTGTGACTTTCTTCTCCATTTCACTTCTTACATCCTCAAGCACTTTTCCGATATCGCCTTTAATAGCAAGTCCCCGGTCCTCGATTGCCTCCGGCAGGAACGCATAATCCTTGTTCACAGAAATATACGTCGTCTGTGGCAAACTGTTCACCAGTTCCCAGAACGGTTCCTGGATGAACATCGGTGTGAGTCTTCCGACGCCGAGTTCCAGGAAAAGAATCTTCTCATCTTTATGCGCGAGAATGAAATCTGATATCTTCTGATATTCCTCTTCGTATTTCTTACCGGTCAGGAAATTTCCATAACCCCGGACCCACGGAAACGCCTCAGCGCCGCAGTGCGGGCAGCGCGGGATCAGTTCCTTCGGCACTTCCGTGCCCTCACCCATGGCATCGATCATCTCCTGCACCGGTTTCACGGCATCCCATACCTCATCCGTGCAGCACCTGGAGCATTGGAAGAAGCGATGGTCGCCCTGAATCTGGGCGACTTTAGACTCCGGATACAGCTTTACGAACTGGGTGTCCTGATTTGTGGTCAGTACAAAGAATTCTTTATCCGCGAAGACCGCATCCAAATCCAGGTACGGCTTCCGAACCTCCGCATGCTGGGTGGTATGCAGGAATGTTGCCATATATCCCCAGAACTCCTCACGGGAATCCCAGTGGGCAAACGCACCGGCAAAAGCACCTTTGAATCCGTATTTCTTCGCATACTTTCCGAAATATTTCCGGTAGGAGGCGTTGTCTTCATAATAGAAATCCCCGCCGCCTGCCGCGGAAAGGCCGGATGCTCCTCCGATGATCACGCAGTCCGCGTCCTTCACTTTCTGAACAAAATACTGAATCTGCTCTTCATAAGGGAGCGGCTCTTTCTTTGTCAGCGGAACCACAGTCCTGCCGGATGCATATACGTTGTAATATTTGGAATAATTGCTCATCTGTACTTCATTTACAATCTGCTCATAAAAGGTCATAATTTTCATTCCTCTCTCATTTTTGATTCTGCGATACAAGATTAGCGACAGTTTATTGACACCCTGTCTATAAACTAATATACTTAGATTTGGAAAAATGAGAAGAACACATTCTCTCAAAAGAATAACTCCCGTACAGAATTGCAAAACTGTACAGGAGTTTCTCATGATCTGGAATATTCGATTGCAAATATCAGAGAAAGACGGTGAATAAAATGAAGTCACCAAATCAGAAAAAGACTGACCGAAGAACGTTATACACACAGATGGTCATCAAAGACGCGCTTCTGGAACTGAATAAAGAAACCGCCTATGACAAGATCAATGTCACTATGGTCTGCAGGCAGGCTGAGATTGCCGGTGCTACCTTTTACCTGCATTTTGACAGCCTGGATGAAGTACTGGACAGTGTCATCGATGACGCCCTCCTCTTTTCAGAGAGCGGCTCCGGAACGGTTGTTGATGTACTCGATATTATCCGCAGCGGCAGGTCAGATGTGCTCCGTGAGAACGAAACCGTCCTGCCCGCCTGCCAGCGGATCGCTGATTCTGATAAATATCATCACTTGTTTATGGACGTATCTGTCAGCGACCATATCATCCAGAGGATTGCCGCTCATGAGCATGACAAAGTTGTCCCGGATCTTATGGCGCATACCGGCCTCGCCACAGATGAAGCCGAGATGCTTTTTAAGTTCATCCTTAACGGATCTTTCGCTGTAAACAGGAGCCTTAGCTGGGAGAAAAATGAACGATGGTACCGATACCAGAAGATCCTTGGCAGATTTATTAATGCCGGGATAGAGAGATAATCACATCGCCACTTCTGTTACCATCCCCGCCTTCATGGTAAAGCGCATTCTGTCCGGGAAGACTTCGATCTTTTCAACGAAGTCCCGGACAGAAAACGCGGCACCCGCCTCTCTTCTCAGAAAGACGGATGCCGCAGAAATGGCTTAAACACGGGCTTTTCCAGCCCTCTTTCAATTTGTTCTTGTTAGCAGAGCCACTGTCTCCACGTGCCCCGAGACAGTAGAAAAAATAATCATACTGGTTCATGCTGTCTGGGAATTGGTCAAGGTAGGGACATGCTGTTCGGGAATTTGTCAGAAATATGATGTTGCTCCATTACCTTCAATTGTATCAGCAACATTGCAAAACACATTGAACTGGAAGTTGGATTATAAAGGCCTTTGCAAATACACCATATCTACCAACTGTATTCCACTTTCATAGATTGGGTGGTCGTAATTATCTGTAAAAAAATTGGGTATGCTGTGTGAGCGAACAAAACCACACTTTTCATAAAACGGGATTGAAAGCGGACTATCTCCTGTTCCCACTTGCAGAATTGAGTATTTTCCCCTGTAATTATTAATAACAAACATCACACCTTCAACTTCCGATTGTTACATTGGCGAATGAATCCACATGTATCCCAAAATCAAGACACTAAGCACTATTACAAGCAGCTATGCTATACCAATTGTCTTGTGCTTTCGCTTAAAAGCGATAAAACTTCCCACACCCATTACTATGTATGCGAGAAGCAATAACATCGAAAAACTCATATGACCTCTTTAAAGTTTGTATTGCATGAAATTACCGTTATGAACAAATCCATATGCAGTATATAATTTCACTCCCATATCAGATGCTGTAATTTGAATCGTACCACAGCCATAATTTTGGGCTTCTTTAACAACTCTATGTAAAAGTTCTTTTGCAATTCCCATCCGTCTGTAATCGGCATTTGTAAACATGCTGGATAAAAGCCCCATCTTTCCACTGGGACATCCGAAATATGGTGGTTTTTCTACAAATGACATTCCGCTTGTACCAATGATTTTTTCATCATCTACTGCTATCCACGAAACAAATGTCCCATCTTTCATATGGCGTATATAATAATCCCGTAAAGCTGGTTTTAAATCAATATCCTCTTTAGCCCCCTCTTCTCTCAACTGATTTATTCTCATTTCGATGAATATATCCAGATCCTTTTCACATAATTTTCTATACTCAATTGCCATTTGCATTTACCTCCATAAATAATGATTTGGCGGCTTCCCGGTAAACTGAAATTTATCTCTTACAAACAGTATTCATCAATACAATCATAACTACACAATCAATTAACGTAATTGCAAGAAAAATGTATGCAAATACGGCTGGCATAATTTCTTCCCATATCGCCATTACAAGAACCAAAACAGTTATCACAGACATTCCTGCTCCTGTGACTCTACATAATTTCTTTTCATCATATTTGCTTTTTTCTGATTTACTTGCTGTATTATATCCTGCAATTAGACCTGCACCACGACCAGTAAGTAATACTATACTCATTAAAGCTAAAATAACAAATGCCACCCACATTATCCAGTCTGGAGCGTTACTTATATCTTTAAGTGTCATAACCTTACCCTCCCAAAAATTCCGATTTATATCTTGGAATACCTATCTTGTCTTCTTCCAAGTGGCTTTGAAATCAGTGGCAATTATATCCATTTCTCATCAGCACAATTTCGATACTTAGTATATCATGTTTGGAATTCGTGAAAAACAGAAAAGCCGTCCCGATAGTCCGAGACGGCAAAATACTGTCAATATTAAATTGTGATGTTTTCATGTGCACCGCCTATCACCGTGATGGTAGGCTTATCGGGAAAGATCTTGATCCCCTTGATAAAGTTTCGGACCAGCAGCTCATCATAAGCGAGCACCTTATCCTTTGACTTCTCGATGGATTCACGGAGGTTATTGATTCGTTCTTTATTCCGTTTCTCTGCTGTCCGCCCAGCTTCGATCTCTGTCTTTCTGCTTCATAGCTCATGCACCCTTTCAGCAAGCTCTGTGACATCCCAATGAGCTTTCACTCCGGCGAGAATATCCTTCTGCAGTCAGCAATCTCTTGGTTGATATCCTCTAATTCAGTAGCCGGATTTTCTCCGAGCAGATTCATCACTTCATTGCTGATAGCCTTGTACTTCAAAGAGGATTAACACGATGGGAGGCGGTGCAGATGAAGATTCTGCATCGTCTTTTTTCTATTCCTGCTCAAATAGCCTTTCCACAGTCACAACCCTCGAAAATAGCAAAGCTACAGTCTCGCCAGTTAAAAATTCATCAAAATAGCCTTCCCACAGTCACGCCAGACCAACTTTCACATTTTTTCTAAAAGAAAAATCGGCACCCGCCTCTCTTCTCAGAAAGACGGATGCCGCAGAAATGGCTTAAACACGGGCTTTTCCATCCCTCTTTCAATTTGTTCTTGTTAGCAGAGCCACTGTCTCGACGTTGTTCCACGTGAGCAACAAAAACTCCATGGCGGTATTGCTCCTGATCAAGCATTCACAAGTTTCAGAAACTTTTTATCGTTCATCTGCTCATTCGTAATATATTCTCCGTCATGAAACAACGCATAGTTTGTAATCGGGGTCGGAGTATTCTGTGCTTTCTCTCTGCTTTCGATATGGATCGCATGGAATGGTATATCATGTTCTCTGGCAGTCTGCTCCAGCACTGGAACATACTTCGCATTGAACGGACACTGGCTGGTGTAATACAGTACATAACCTTTTTCTTCTATGCGAGGATGCTTTGCACATTCCCTAAAATGAGGCTTGTCTGCATCCGTCACAAATGGCAAGTACCACAACTGAATGCCATTGTCCGCCTCGTCGCATACGGTAAAGCCCTTATATTTCAGAAACTTAGGGTCGGCAAGGAACGGCTTCTTCTTAGCTGCTGCTAATATACACAGCCCTTTCTTCCCCTTTTCTTTACTGTCCTCAATACAGGCGTTCAGCAATTCTGCAGAATAGCCATGACCTTTGAAGGAACCGGACACCCACAGGCAATCGATATACATATAGCCGTCAGCCTGGATTGGAACCCACGCGTTCTCAGACGGGATATATTCTATAAAGCACTTTCCCCGCTCCACACTCTTCAGAAAGACAAGTCCCTCTTCAAACCTGTCGGCCAGCCACGCCTTCTTCGATGACACCTGAACATCCTTATTATTGGAAATGGCACAGCAGATATGCTCCTTTTCCAGATTTTCCTTTGTAACTCTGATGTACTCCATCGGATCAATTCTCCTTCACTTTTATCGGATGACGGATCACGGTCCTCAGCTTCTCCGGTGCTGCTTTCCGCGCATCGCTCAGATAAATCTCATGGTGCATGCGTTCGTCCGTAATATCAAGAGCATATCCCTGCTCTTCCATAAATCTGTGCATCGCCGCTACCGTGGCAGGCTCATCATCATAAGCCCCGATATGCATACACTGAACACACAGCCCTTCATCATAGGTAAAGAACTCAACTTTCGAAAAATCCTGTTTCTTTTTTGCCGCAGCTTCTTTGACAGCCCAGTCAAAATCATCTTTCGTCATAAAATCCGGCAGACGGATGACGGAGATCCACCGGAAAGAATCCTTATGGGTATAATCGACACCGATCACTCCATCCTGCCACCAGAATCCTTCCAAAGGCGGCACCACATAATCAAAATATTCATCGATCTGATAGCTGCCTTTCTTACTCATCTTGATCGTAAAAGCAATACCGTACAGAAGACCTATCGCCTGTTTGTACTCGCCTTCCTCATCATTGGGATCCCCGCTGCCGCGTACCGCGATAAAATTCATTTCCGGCACAGTTACTATTGAAGGTGTTCCTTTCGGCATATAGAATTCTTGGTATTCTTTTTTGAAATCAAATGCCATAAATGTTAATCCTCCTCATAAAGCTGTAATGTCTCCTCTGCATTCCTGCGGATAATATCCCGCGCTTCTGCCGGCTCCAGCACTTCAGCCTTCGCTCCGAAAGTCATGAGCCAGGTCACAAGGTTATCCATATCCGTGTAGTCCGCTGTAAAGAGCAGTCTTCCATCATCCGCTTCTGTAAAGCAATCAGGTCCGAAGTCTTCGATCAGGCGCCATTTCATATCCGGTGAAAATAACGCCTTAACCTTAATCTCACCCGGAAATATTTTTTCAGCTGAAAGATCCGGCATAGGTGCATCTCGACAGACAAATTCTTTATCCGTTTCTGTAACGCGATCCATGCGATTCAGCTTAAACAATCTGTAATCCTTACGATCCATACACCAGCCCCAAAGGTACCAGCTTGACCATCGAAATACCAGATAATAAGGTTCAACCGTCCGCTCGCTGTCACCGGACGGAGCATAATACCGAAACCGGACCATGTGCCTGTCTCCGATCGCATCCTGTATCGTTTCTATCTTCGGCGCCAGCGAATCCCGATACCACGATGACAGATCGATCAAAATGGAATCCCGTCCGCTGATGAACTCAGAAGATCCCGCCTGTATTTTTTCCATCAGCTGACCGTAATAACTGCTCCCGCTCACGCTGTCCAGGCTTCTCAGTCCTGCAAGGATCATCTGCATGTCCCTGGATGTCAGGATCGTCCTGTCCATCCGGTATCCGTCCATAATACTGATCCCGCCGCCAGTGCCCTGAACTGTACGAACAGGAATACCGGCCTTGCAAAGGTCCTCAATATCTCGGTTAATCGTTCTGCGAGACACTTCAAACCTTTCTGCCAGTTCCGGAGCTGTTGTCTTGTCTTCCTGCAATAAGATTGACAATATTCCTATCAGCCTGTCTATCTTCATGTTCTCTTACGCTCCATTTATATACTAACGCATATAACACGACATCAGTATGTCATGTTTATTATATCAGAGCAATGCAATTTCAGCAAAAGGAAAACCTGTGGAAATCCCATATCACGGTTCATTCCACAGGTTTTTTCACATACTCTTCAAACTTTAGTAGTCTGTCAAATGTCTTTCTCTGAACTCTTGATCCTGTAATAATCCTCAGCATCAACGCTAATCTCAACACAGTCCTTCGGCTTCGCATTTTTGTTGCTCAAGAGGACAACGGTCTCGACGTGCGCCGAGACAGTGGAAAACATAATCACGCTGACCGACTGTTTGTGGAAACATATCGAAAATTTGCCACTGTTTGCGGAAATATATCTAAAACTCAGGCATCAAATGAGGAAACATATCTAAAGGAATCAAGGCAACAAACTGGGAGTTAACGATTGTACTTCGTCCCGGCAGTAATCAACATGGTCAAACCCGCCACATAACAAGCAGCGAAGAAAAGAAAACTGTATGCAGAGTCTGTGATGCCAAGTATCACAGCGGTTATCAATAAACCAACGCCTATCACGATAAGACCAATTCCGGACAGTTTACAAAAAGCCGGCCTGTTTTCTGCGGAAACTTTATCAACATGGTAATTATGCATTAAGGAGAGCTTTTCTTTTTTCCAGAGCAACCAGCCCATAACAGCAAAAATGACTCCCACGCCTCCGGTCATTATGACTCCAATTATTTTGTCTATCATATCGATTGTCTCCTAGTATAAACTGGGATCTACGGAATATATCTCGTAAGTATTCCTGCTAAAATACAAATTATTCCGGCAATCCTTGAACCCAATTTTGCTCTTTTTTCATCATTACTGTATTTTTCAGGGTAAACAGGGTTCAGTATGAGAATGAGTCCGTATAAAATCCATGCGATATTTGCAAACAAGCCTTTGTGTAAAATTAAAGCAAGCACATTCCCAGCAATTATAAGAATAATTCCAATGAAAACTTGTTGTTTAAATGTAATCTTGGTAATCTTGTTCATATGCATCAACCGCCTTTCAAATTCTAATTTATTTTGAACAAACGGACTTTCTTCTTCTGGCGTTTTCGCATCTACATACCGCCACATGATCATATTCAGATCATAATGATGCGTTCTGGCTGCCGCCCACATTCATTTCACTTCCCAGTGACCATATCGTTTCCCACCGACACGCACTATGCGACCAGAATCCGAAAGTATTTTCATAGCTCTTTTTACGGATGGAACGGATACTTTAACACTTTCTGCCAGTTCTTCCTGTGTTAAGGCAGGACTTTCAGTCAACAAAGCAATAATCTTATCAGCCAAAGTATCAGCCAAAGTATCTCTCTGATACTTTGGATCTTTAGTCTGATCTATTAACGCGCTCTGCAAAGCATTAAAATGCAGTCGTATGCCATTTCCGAGCACCTCATACCTTGGAAGATCAGCCCCTATTGCAATACATTCATCGCAAATCTTCTGAATACCACGTCCCCAGCTTTCGATATATCCCATCCGATAGAATACATTTGCAATATCAGGGTTATAAGGAATCGAATCATGCGGCTCCATCAAAGTTTCGGATGTCCAGCCATCCGGCAGGATACATCGATTGCTGATGATCATTTCCTGGTCCTCTATTCTGACTTGTATCGGAGTTCCGAACATATAGCAGTTATGAGCTATCGCATTGTAAATTGCTTCACGGACCGCTTCACGCGCATACGGGTATGTCTCGACTCTGCGGTCATGCTCATACGTGATTTTTGCCTTAAGATATTTCATATAGATCAGATCAATAATTCTGTCTGCTATTGTAATAAGAGACGTATCCATCACATCCTGGTACTGAAGATCTGCTCCTTCGCCAAATTTCCCGATTTTGACGTAGCTCCCATTCTGAATAATTTGCGGATCACTATAAAAAAGCAGAACTGCAGAACGCTTCAGCTTTCCATTGGAAATAAGATGCAATTTACTCAGAAGTTCCGCGTTAGAGACATTCAGCTCTGTATCCTTCATCCTGCCGCTTTTGAATGCCTCTCTGCGAAAAATCTTGAAACTTTCCTCATCCAGATCATCTGCAGAAAGGTTATCGACCGTGACATCTTCCCAGCGGAATCCAGTTTTTCGCATAATAAATTCTGACAATGCAATGCCTGTCAGCTGCTGTTTTGTAGCCCCGCTTCTGTAATGGTATTCGCCATGATAACTTATAGGAAAGCTACTGGGCTCAACCTTTATCCCAATATAATCCAGTCCGTTCTTTGTATGCATGTTAACGTCAGCAATAATGCCTAATCCCGTCTGGATTTTGTTCGGGATATCCTCAAGAAGTTTCTTGGCGTTCTTAACCCCCACAATGCTTCCATCATCGCGGACTCCGATAAAGATCGTTCCTCCCTACGCATTGGCAAATCCGCATATCCATTTCAGATACTCATCACGCCAAGACTCTTTGTATTCTATATTCTGGCTTTCTGCCATGCGTTTCCTCCTCTGTTAATCAGATACAATGTATCCTGACTGTCCTTCTTAATTCTATCCATCTGCTAAGCTCCTTGTTTGAAGATTCCCCACAGATGATCACACCAGTGCCAGATAATCTGAGCTGTACAGCCTGAAAACCTCCGTCTCTGGTTTTGAAATTGATATCTCAGCAAAACCGATACTCGCTTAAGAAATCCAGCCCGCATGGTGTTTATTTTTTGATTTTAATGTATCACAGATTCTGCTTCTTCAAAACCCCTAATATCAAATTGCTTTTACATCAGCATTTACCACTACATATTCATCTTCCGGTTTCAATTTCATTTTCCGGTTGAGATATTTCTCAATGTCGAACGTATTTTTCTTGTCATAGTCAGCGGTAAGGCAATAGTTCGGATGCTTTGTCAGATCGTACTTTTTAGACAGGAAAGGCCGGACACCACGTAGCTGCAGAATGCATTTAGACCCATCCAGCACCGCAAGCTCATCGACGGAAAGAAGATCATGTCCCAGCTTCTGGTAATTCAAGCTGTGGGATTCCTCACGTCCTCTGCTCTCACCGGTGTTGTAGGTATCAATCGTCTCCTTACCAAGTGCCTGATTCAGCTCTTTCAGTGTCGTCGGTTCTGTTCCACCAAGGAAGATACGGGAATCCATGTTACCAATGATCGTATCAGCATTATCTTTGTAGATAGCCTTCAGCTGTGACTGTGCCTGCAACACCAGACAAGCTGAGATCTCACGGCTTCGGATTGTCGCAACCAGCTTCTCCAGGTTCGGAATCTGACCGATGTTAGCTGCCTCATCAATCAGACACCGTACATGCACCGGAAGCCGTCCACCATATACGTCATCCGCTTTCTCACAAAGCAGATTGAACATCTGCGTGTATATCATAGCGATCAGGAAGTTGAACGTCGCATCAGTATCCGACATGATGAGAAAAAGTGCTGTCTTCAGGTCTCCCAGCGTATCCAGTTCCAGCTCATCATACATGGTGATGTCCCGGACCTCCTGAATATCAAAGGGCGCCAGACGTGCGCCGCAGCTCACAAGTATACTTTTCAGGGTCTTGCCGGCAGCCATCTTGAACTTCACATACTGTCTTACTGCAAAATGATTGGGATTCTTCTCTTTCAGCCGCTCAAAAAGGATATCCACCGGGTTCTGGTACTCTTCATCATCTTCCCGGACATCCATCGAATTGAGCATCTCCAGAAGTGTCGCAAAGTTCTGTTCTTCTTCCGGTGCCTCGTAATGAATGTATCCGATCAGAGCCGTGTAGAGCAGCGTCTCCGCCTTGGTCCAGAACTCATCCCCGGCTTTTCCTTCTCCTTTCGTATTGGCGATCAGCGCTGTAACGAGCTTCAGGATGTCCTTCTCCGAATGAATATAGGCAAAGGGATTGTATTTCATCGATTTCCTGAAATTGATCGTATTGAAGACTTTGATGATATACGGTTCCCGGATCACCCTGCCATTCTTATCCTTCAGGGGATTGCCGTTCTCATCCAGCTTCGGCGCACCGTGCAGGAGTGCATTCCCACATTCTACCAAAACACTGCCTTTTGGATCTGTGATCACATAAGAGCTATGCATCTGGAGAAGATTCGGCTTCAGCCAGAACCTTGTCTTACCGCTGCCAGAACCGCCAACGATCAGAACGTTCTTGTTTCGGGCATTGCCGGGATTCTTCGGGCGGTTGCTTATCATGAGCAGCTCCGTTTTCGTCAGAATTACGTTGTTCTGGAAAACCGGATCTTCAAACGGTGCAATATCCTGATGCGTCCCCCATCTTGCCGAGCCATATTCTGTATTGTGACGGTACTTCTTCGCGTTCTTGCCTTTCATATAAACGGCAAACCGGAACAGACAGGCACAGCAGAGACCTATCAAAAGATCAAGCGGATGCACGCTGGGAAGTGGATTTTCAAATGCCATTCCAAGCGTTGTCATCAATGACGCCGCCTTTTCAGATGCATCCGCTCCCTCCGCAAGCCGCCATGCTTCTCCGAAGTTGGTACAGACGAGTCCAAAGATGAGATAGGGAATGCTCAGAATCAGTTTTTTCCTGCGGTCACCAGCGTTCAATTCCATTCGCCTCCTTCCTGCTCACAGGGAATGCTCCTGTTCCTTGCTTCTTACCTTGTTCGGAATCGCCGCAGCGATTGCCTTCAGCTTCGACAGCTGCTTCAGCAGAGATGACCTCTCCTTCCGGCGCAGCTGCTTCTGCGTATAATCCTCTACAATCGCTGTCAGCGCATCGGCGTCCTTAGCCTTAAAGAATACTGTGTACTTCGGAGGAATCTGGTTTTTATCCTTGGTTACAGCAAAATCTACGCCGTACTTTCTTGCTGACCGCTCAAAATCCCGGATCCGGCTGTCATCCAGCGGAATAGAGCTGACTCCCTGTTCCTTGCCGATCAGTTCCTTCACCGTCATCTTTCCATGCGGTCCTTCGGCATTCTTTGCCTGTTTCTGACTCTTCGCCTTTGCCCTGTGATTCAGATAGGTTCTGATTCCGGCAATGATGGTATGTCCTGCCAAACGAGTCGTCGTGATCGCAAGGTTAATGGTTCTGTTTTCGATCTCTTCCTGCACTCTGATCACCCCTCCCCGCACGACTGCTTTCCTTCCTGCTCAGCAGCAATGCATACTGATGGAGCCTTGCCCTGTTTCTAATTCTGCTTAGTTCCTCAGCGTACATCTGCAGGTGTCTTTTCATATATCCTCTTCATCCTCCTCAAACTCCTGCAGCATTCGTATTTTGCTGCACAGCTCATCTCCGACATACAGTGAAAACTGGCTGTATGCGATCATAAGCTCCTCAAAATCATCCGTCATCTGCTCTAAGAGTTCTGCGCACCGCTCGGCCGCATCGCGCCTTGCTTCGGCTGCCCTGCTTCTGTTCTGAAAAAACTCTGAAGTTTTCACCTGTATCTCCTCCTTCACAATTCCATTTCACTTTTATTTCGTACCGCCTTCTCCGCTGATGCCTTTATGGCCGTCTTGTTCGAAGACAGCTCTGTGAGAACGGAGTGTCTGTCTTCCTTCTCATGGAGCTTACGTTCCTGGAACTTTTCTCCAATCTCCAGCTTCCGTTGTGAAGCGTCGAAGTGATAAACGTTATCTGAAAGAAAATCTTCACGTGAAACCTCGGACCGGTTCACGGAACGGACGATCTCCTTCATATCCTCCAGTGCAATAGCACCGTCATCTTTAAGAAGCAGTACCTCATGAACCGATGAAGGAATCACATAGAAATCACCGCCAAGCTCCTGTGCTGCCTTCTCCATAAAATAGGGATAGAGGATGACGCCTGCACCATTAGCCATGTCCGGCATGGATGCGACGTAGAGATCTGTCGCAGTTCCTTCCTCAACGCCCAGAAAGGAACTGAGCTTCGCCATGCCTGCAGGATAGTTTCTCTCCGATGCGACAATGGCATCCTTCATGAATTGTTCTCTGTCGATTTCCATTGCATCAAGGGCATTAGCCGTAACAACAAGATTCTTGGTTATTCCATCGCTCTGTGGCACGAATGCATGTACGATCACGGAGAGATCTTCAACTTCCTTATAGACTGCGGTCTTCAGTAATTCCCTATGTGCTTTCGTCGGTACAAGTGCTATCCGAAGCTGACCCATTAAGCGGCTATATTGTTCTTCACTGACCACTCTTTGCGATGCATTCATTTCTCCGCTATTAGCGCTGATTGTCTGATCTTCGCTATGATTCTTCATATCTTTTGACTTCATTCATTTTCTCCTTTATAAAAGACGCCTCACCCTGAAGGTAAAGCGTCTGTACTCAGCAAATATTGATTATCGCTCCATGCTGCGATCTCGTTTTTTCATCCACTGATCCAGCAGTTTGAAAATCGTGTCCTCCATTTGCCTTGGCGTGTAGGATTTAGGAAAATATTTCCGAATTTCACTTCCATTTAGAACCAAACGATCCGCAGGATTCTTTTTTTCCTCATCCATCACACTGCGCATGGTGGCCAGGGTGCATTTTCCTTCCTGGCTTGCCTTCTTCAGCCTCTGTGCCTGAGAGAGCGATGGTGAGGTCTGTGCTTCCTCCATCGCCTGCACAAACTCCCTCTGCTCTTCCTTTGGCAGGTAGGAAAGCTCAACGGCAGGATTGAAAGCAATCTTTTTGTCATCGACCAGATCCAGAATCTCCGGGATCAGGTTGTTCAGGCGCATATAGCGCTGGACTTGACGCCCGCTTTCCCCGGTTTCTTTTCCAATCGCATCCGCAACTTTTAACTTGTCGACAACTTGTCGACAAGTTCCATTCTCACCTTTCTGAAGGTCCTTCCTCTCTCCTTGATGCTTCAACGCCTCCATCTTCATCTGGTAGGCTTTAGCCCGCTCACTTGGCAGGATATGTTCCCGCTGGAGGTTGGAATCTACCATGAGAATCGTTGCGGTATCATCATCCATCTCCCGGATGATGACCGGCATAGTCTCTTTCCCGGCAAGCATGGATGCATACCTTCTGCGATGACCGGAGATCATTTCATACTCACCGTTCTCCATTGGCCGCACAATCGCTGGGACAAGAACACCATATTCCCGGATACTGTCTGCCGTCTTGCGCATGTCCTCATCGTCAGTCACCTTGAACGGATGATCTTTGAACGGATGGATCTTCTCCAGATTCATCATAACGACATGCTCACCAGTATCATTTCTGGCTTCATCGGTCTTGAAGATGTCATCGTAGCTGTTCAAGCTGATGTTTGCGCCTTTTCTCGGCATTTCTCAGTACCTCCTTTATCGTCTCCTGATAGGCTTCCGCCACCTTGCCCTTGGGATCATAGGCAAATATGCTTTTCCCTTCTGCACTGATCTCCGCAGCTCTGATGGAACGCGGAATCTCAGAATTAAAGATTCGGATTTTGGATCCATAGGTTGCCCGGATCAGGCTGCTGATATCCTTTGCGTAATTTGTCCTGCCATCCACCATCGTCAGAAGAATCCCCTCGATCCGCAGCTTCGGATTGATCTGCCTTTTTACCTTGTTGATCGTCTGCAGAAGCTGCTCAAGGCCCTTGGCAGACAGGTAGTTGGCCTGTACCGGGATCAGTGCAGAATCCGCAGCGACGAGCGAATTCACTGTCAGCATCCCAAGACTCGGCATGCAGTCCAGCAGCACGTAGTCGTATCTGCCCTTGATCGGTTCAAGAAACTGTTTCAAGACTCTCTCCCGGTTCATCGCATTGACCAGCGCAACCTCCAGCCCTGCCATCGCAATGTTGGATGGGATCAGGTCTACTCCTTCCTGCTGGTGAAGAATGCCCTTTGATATGTCTACGTAGTTGTCATTGATCAGCGACGCAAGCATATCGGCCAATGTCATCTCCAGATCATCCGGCTTCGGATAGCCGAGACAGATCGTCAGCGATGCCTGCGGATCAACATCCACAAGCAGCACCTTCTTCCCGCATCTGGCAAGTCCGATCCCGAGATTCTCCACCGTTGTAGTTTTTGCTGTGCCACCCTTCTGATTGACGACAGCCATTACTGTAGTTTTGTCTTTCATCTGCCTTTCTCGCTTTCTTATCACGTCCCGTACAAATCGTGATTGACCTGTGCCCGGTAGTAGTGGTCAATCGTCAGCGGTGCGTTATACAGCATCGTCAGCATATATGCCCTGATATTGCGGATATCTGAGGTCTGATCACGAAAGCAGTTCAAAATGTATTCCATGTGACTGTAATCCAGCTTCATGATCTGGCTTTTTACCAAAGCTGCCGGCTTATCCTCCCGGTTCACCCGGATTACAGGACTGGTACTGCACATGATGTCCACGCACATATCTAGTAGCTCGTCCACGGTCTGCGTCTCAAACTGACGATTCTGCTTCAGACTTTCAATTTCCAGCTTTTCCCGGAAGTAATCCTGATATTCCTTTCTCGTTTGCAAAGAATCATGTGATATCCCATCGATCTCATCGTTTCCTGTTCCGTATTGCTCCAAAGGTTCTTCGCGCGGGGTAGTATCTGGATAGATAGGATTGATAGGATTCATATTATTAATTTCAGTCTGGTTATTATCAGTCTTATTAGTGTGTGATTCGCACACTTCCAGAGATGTGATATTCACACCCGCAGAAATGTGATTTTCACACTTCTGGACCTCCTCATTTGCTTCAGAAGTGTGATTTTCACACTTCTTGAAATGTGATTCTGAAGTATGGTCTGAACTGCTGCAAACAGCCACTTTCTGCGGACAGCAGGGCCGCATTTTCCGGACGGTTCGGGCCATATTAAACGGACAGCCTGGGAGATCAGTAGGGCAGAGGGTACTCCGCCCTACTG
>NZ_JBQHWP010000028.1:0-28370 GCF_052063915.1 Bilifractor sp. HCP3S3_D3 | reverse complement strand
TTCTTATAAGCTATGTCCTCCGATCTGATAGATTATAGAAAGTAATATTCTACCATAATCGGGACATTTTCATTTGTGGTACATCAGGACTTTATCATTTATGGCTTATAACCTTTTTATTCATCGCAGAACACTCCTTGCATTTTGATATTCTCTGTAGTATTCTCATGGTAGCGCCTAAACCTAACTTTAGGTCAAGATAATTTTTGAAAATTTTCGGAGGAAAATTTATGTATTCAATTGGACAGGTGGCAGAGATGTTCGGATTGCCTATTTCAACGCTGCGCTATTATGACAAGCAGGGACTTTTTCCGAACATGGAACGAGTATCCGGCATCCGCAAATTCAGTGACACGGAGATTGAAGCACTCCGGGTCATTGAATGTCTGAAAAAAGCCGGCATGGAAATCAAGGACATCCGGCAATTCATGGATTGGTGTGTAGAAGGGCCGTCCACCTATCCACAGCGCAAGGCCATGTTTGAGGAGCGGAAAGCCCACATGGAAGCAGAGATTGCGCACATGAACCGGGTATTGGATATGCTGAAATTCAAGTGCTGGTATTATGAGCAGGCGATCCAGGACGGCAGTGAGGACAGACTAAAGGCACTGATTCCCGACCACTTGCCGGAGGAAATCCAAAAAGTATATGAAAACGCTCATAGCTGTTAGAACAAAAAAGCGAGTCCGCAGTGACGAGCAGGCCGCAGCGCAGCTGCGGTAATCAAAAAGGCTCCCCGCCTTGACAGCAGAGAGCCTTGATAACAGATTCCGCGGGGAGCCTGTTTGATGATCTCTTTGAGAACTGTACGAGCGACCAGAAGATGTGCCTGTGGCACATCTTCCGCGAGTACCTGCGAGTCCGCAGTGACGAGCAGGCCGCAGCACAGCTGCGGTAATTAAAAAGACTCCCCGCCTTGACAGCAGAGAGCCTTAATAACAGATTCCGCGGGGAGTCTGTTTGATGATCTCTTTGAGAACTGTACGAGCGGCCAGAAGATGTGCCTGTGGCACATCTTCCGCGAGTACCTGCGAGTCCACAGTGACGAGCAGGCCGCAGCGCAGCTGCGGTAATCAAAAAGACTCCCCGCCTTGACAGCAGAGAGCCTTGATAACAGATTCCGCGGGGAGTCTGTTTGATTATCGTTTAGAGAACTGCGGAGCGCGACGAGCCTTCTTGAGACCGTACTTCTTACGCTCTTTCATACGAGGATCACGAGTAAGATAACCCTCCGCCTTCAGCGTCGGTTTGTTCTCGGCGTCAACCTGAAGCAGCGCACGAGAGATACCATGACGGATCGCGCCGGCCTGACCGGTAAAACCACCGCCATGTACATTAACCAGTACATCGAACTTGTCTGTGTTGTCCGTAGCAACGAGCGGCTGACGAACGATTGTCTTCAGAGTCTCAAGTCCGAAATAATCATCGATATCTCTTTTATTTACAGTAATCTTGCCGGTACCCGGTACAAGGTAAACTCTGGCAATAGATTTTTTTCTTCTTCCGGTTCCATAATACTTTTCGTTAGCCATTTGTCTTTACCTCCCTTAGTTAGAATGTGAGCACTTCCGGTTTCTGAGCTGCATGAGGATGCTCAGCACCTGCGTATACGTGAAGCTTTGTCATCATTTCTCTTCCGAGAGGTCCCTTCGGGAGCATTCCCTTAACAGCGAACTCAATAACTCTCTCCGGATGCTTTGCAAGCATCTCCTTCAGAGTTGTCTCCTTCAGACTTCCAACATAATCAGAATGTCTGTAGTAGATCTTCTGCTCCAGCTTTTTGCCGGTTACTTTGATCTTCTCTGCATTAATAACGATTACATAATCTCCGGTGTCTACGTTCGGAGTGAACTCCGGCTTGTTCTTTCCTCTGAGAACAGAAGCGACCTCAGAAGCAAGACGTCCGAGAACCATTCCGGAAGCATCAACGACATACCATTTCTTCTCTAACTTATCCGGATTAGCCATATATGTTTTCATGGTAACAACCTCCTGCATGAATGAACTACAGCGCACAGCGCGGCTGTAAGATTCGTTATTTAAATGATAGCTTGATGCAATCTCCACTGTCCGTATGGTCATGCACCGGAACATCCGACCTTAGGCTTTCGATCATAATGGATGCTCTGTATGTCGCGTTTCAAAATGTCACATGACGTGTTTGGGAGACACGGCAGGCACACTCGTCCCGCGTCACACTGAACTAGTTTATAATACTGAAAAACTTCTGTCAAGTACTTTCTTATATTAATTCTGCCTGTCTCTTATATTAATTCTGCGGATCTGTGGCAAGGTTTGTGGCAGCGTTTATGGCAGGGTTTGTGGTAGGTGTGGTGTCTATGGTGACCGTATTATACGGAATCACAATCTCCGCTTTTTCAAATTCACTTACGATCCTCTCCCGCACATTGCTGCACGCAAGATAACTCTCCATAATATCCTTGGTGTACACGGCAAACTTCAGCAGCATGCCATTTGCCGTAAGCGAACTGACAAGCACAGAGGTTTTTTCCGCCTCCACAACCAGCGGCTCTGTTTTCAGGATTTCCATGATAACAGCTCTTGCCTTCTCGATATCCGTCGCGTAATCGACCTCTACTTCCACAAAGGTTGCGACCGTATCCGGGTTGCTCATATTGACGATGACGGCACCGTCCACCACACTGTTCGGAATGATACACATCTGTCCGTCCGCCTGCTCGATCACGACATGCCTCACGGTCATATCACGGACAATTCCCTCTGCAATTACCGTCCCTGCACTCTTGATCTGAATCTTCTGTCCGATATCACAGGGCTTGGAGGAGGAAAGAGAAAAACCGGAAATCACATTGCCAAGCGTCTGCTGTGCCGCAAAGGTCGCAACCGCAATGAGCAATGCGCTGCTCTGCAGCACCGTCGTACTGATTTCCTTGGCGATTTCAAAAGAACCCAGCGCGGAGTACACGCCGACAATGGTAATCCCCGCGGTGAGAATACTTTGCAGAAATTTATTATAGAGGCTCTGTTTCTGTGTTCGCTTATTCAGCCCCCTGAAGAAACGGCGGACAAAATATACCGTCAAAAAGGTTATGCTAAGGATCACCGCGGTCCTGAGCAGAAGTGCCAAGTCAGAATTCATTTTTTATTCCCTGCCTCCACTATCGCACAATTCTTATCTCAGCCTATACCGTACATTTACCCGGGCATCATGGGCTGTCAGATTTTCTCCGCCGTAGCTTTCTGCTTCCTGTTGAAAAAATCCGGCTCCCACTCCGGATATTTAATTTCCATAAGCGTCAGGCCTCTTGCGGGCGCCGTCGGTCCTGCTGCACTACGGTCCCTGCTTTCAAGAATTCCCTTTAGTTCCTCCGGCTCAGTCCTTCCTTTACCGATCTCAACGAGAGTTCCCGCCAGTATCCGGACCATATTGTACAGAAAGCCGTTTCCGCAGATCCGGAACCGAATCAGATCCTCCTCGCGGATGACCCTGGCAGAATAGATTGTGCGGACCGTGCTCCGGTCCGGATTGGTCTCGCCGGACGCCTGGAAGCTCCGGAAGTCGTGCTCCCCTATGAGATACCGGGCAGCTCTGTCCATGCGCTCCGCATCCAGCGGAACATATAGGAAGCAGGTGTCGTTCCGTCTCGTCGGATCCGGAAAACGGCGATTCAGAATCTTGTATTCGTAGGTCTTTACTGTGGATGTGAAGCGGGGGTGAAATTCCGGCGATACTTCCCGGGAACCCTGGATTTTGATGTCATCCGGCAGTCTCGTATTCAGCGCGTAGGAATACTTGTCCCCCGGCATCCGGGCAGACGTGTCAAAGACCGCAACGTTTCCCCTGGCATGCACCCCAGCGTCGGTGCGGCTCGCGCCGATGGTATGTATCTGCTCCCCTGTAATCTCCGAGAGAGCCGCGTTTAGCACCTGCTGTACGGCAATCCCGTTCGGCTGCACCTGCCACCCGCAGTAATTGGTTCCGTCATATGCGACGGTCAGCATCACACGTTTCATGTTTTCTACCAATATCTCCGTTCCCGCTTATGATCTCTGGATCCTCATCCCGGCCTGCGGCTGACCGTTTTCAGCGCGATCTCCAATCCAGCCTTCTGTCACCAGTGCAGCACTGCCCGCAGCACAATTGCCGCCGCGAGATATGCGAAAAGAACCGCATATGCCGCATAATCCCGGGACTGGTAAACAAGCGGACGCATCTGGGTACGCCCGTCCCCTCCGTGATAGCATCTGGCTTCCATCGCAAGTGCCAGATCATTTGCTCTGCGGAAAGCAGATACAAACAGCGGAACCAGAATCGGAACCATCGCCTTTACCCTCTGGATGACATTTCCGCTCTCGAAATCCGCCCCGCGCGCCATCTGTGCTTTTTTAATTTTGTCGGTTTCTTCCATCAGAATCGGGATAAAGCGAAGCGCAATCGACATCATCATCGCAATCTCATGCACCGGCACATGCACCTTCCGCAGCGGACGAAACAGCGATTCCATCGCGTCGGTCAGCTTGTTCGGCGTTGTCGTAAGCGTCATGATGGAGCAGCCGATAATCAGATACACAAGACGGATGCCCATCTTTGCGGCTGTGCTGATACCCTCCCTTGTAATATGGAGGATACCGAACTGCCAGATCACCGTCCCCTGCGTGAGAAAGAGATTCAGCACCATCGTAAAGATCAGCAGGACCCAGATTGCCTTCAGTCCCCTGACCATGAAGCTGAAGGGTACCTTTGACAGATGGATCACTGCAAACAGGAAGACTGTTCCGAGAACGTAGCCCCATGTGTGAAAAACAAACAGAGATATGATATAGATAAGTGTTCCGACAAACTTTACTCTCGGGTCCAATTTATGAATCAGCGAGTCCGCCGGGTAATACTGGCCTATGGTAATATCTTTAAGCATTTATTTTCTCCCAAGCGCATGAAGGATGCTTTCTTCCGCTTCCTCGATTGTTGTGGCGTGAACATCAACATCAAGTCCCTTTTCTTTAAGCGCATGCATGATATAAGTCATCTGCGGCGCAGCGAGTCCCATTTTTTCCAGCTCTTTGTAATGAGAAAAGACCTCTCTGGGCGGCGCGTCAAATGCCTTCTCCCCGTGGTTCATGACAATCAGCTGATCGACGTATTCCGCGACATCTTCCATGCTGTGTGAAACCAGAACAACGGTGATACCCCTCTTCTTCTGCAGTCCTGCGACCGTATTGAGGATCTCATCACGTCCCATAGGGTCCAGACCTGCGGTCGGCTCATCGAGAACCAGAACGTCCGGGTTCATCGCGAGCACTCCCGCGATTGCCACTCTTCTCTTCTGTCCGCCGGAAAGTTCGAAGGGCGATTTCCGGAAGAGAGATTCATCCACACCGACCTGATGCAGTGCTTCCTCTGCGCGCTTCATACGTTCCTCTTCGGAAAGGCCCTGATTTTTAGGGCCGAAGCACACGTCGGTAATGACATCCGTCTCAAACAGCTGATACTCCGGATACTGGAAGACGAGTCCGACATGAAACCTGAGATTTCTGCGGTCATACTTCTCGCCCCAGATGTCTTCGTTGTTAAAATAAACATGGCCGGAGGTCGGACGCATCAGCCCGTTCAGATGCTGAATCAGTGTCGATTTTCCGCTTCCGGTATGTCCGATGATCCCGATAAAATGTCCGTCCGGGAGCTCGAGCGAAACGTCCTTGAGCGCATGCATCTCATACGCGGTTCCCGGGCTGTATGTATAAGTCACATGATCTAATCTGATTGACATGTTCTTTCCCCCTGCCCTTTCCCGTCGGAAGCTGTCTCTCCATCACGGATTTTCATGATGGCATTAACGAATTCATCGATGCTCAGAATGCCTTCGGGGATATCGAGCCCTTTCAGGCGAAGCGCATGCGCGAGCTGTGTGACGTGCGGGACATCCAGACGCAGCTTGTGAAGCTCATCCACCCGTGAAAAAATCTCCCGGGGCGTTCCCTGCATTACAAGCCTTCCCTCATCCATGACAAATACATTGTCCGCATAGATAACCTCTTCCATGTAATGTGTGATCAGAATCACGGTGACTCCTTCACTCTTGTTCAGATCACGCACGGCCTGAATGACCTCATGGCGGCCATTCGGATCCAGCATTGCCGTCGGTTCGTCCATGATGATGCATTTCGGCTTCATCGCCATAACGCCCGCAATCGCCACTCTCTGCTTCTGGCCTCCGGAGAGCTTATTCGGCGAATGACTCCGGTAAGCTATCATCCCTGTTTTTCGAAGCGAATCGTCCACCCGTTTCCAGATCTCATCCGTCGGAACGCCCAGGTTTTCCGGGCCGAATCCCACGTCCTCCTCCACGACAGAGGAAACGATCTGATTGTCCGGGTTTTGAAAAACCATGCCGGCTCTCTGCCGGATGTCCCACACCTCATCATCAGCGTGGGTGTCCATCTGATCCACCCACATCGTCCCTCCCGTAGGGATAAGCAGCGCGTTCATATGCTTCGCCAGCGTAGATTTTCCACTGCCGTTATGGCCGAGAATCGCGATGAACTGTCCCTCTCTGATCTTCAGATTCACATCCTTGACCGCGTGGGTGATCTCCGGTTTTTCCCCGTCCTCTCCGTATTCAAGATAGTCGTAATTCAGATTATCCGCTTTAATGATGCTCATGATTCCGAAACTCCTGTCAATTCCCCGATGTAATCAAGAATTTCCTCTCTTCCCTGCTTTGTGACGGCAGAAAAAGCAAACAGTTTTTCATCTTCCCGCATTCCGAGTCCATCGCGAACCGCCTTGATCTGCTTCTGAACCTGGCTTCTTTTGAGCTTATCCAGCTTGGTCGCAATGATCACGGGCTCGTATCCGCGGGACAGAATCCACTCAAACATCTGCTTGTCGTTTGCCGACGGATCATGGCGGATATCAATGAGCAGGAACACGGCCTTCAGCTGATCGGATATTTTCAGATATCTCTCGATCATCCGCCCCCAGGACTGTCTGACATTGACAGACGCGGTTGTATAACCATATCCCGGGAGATCCACGAAGTAGAAGCTGTTGTTGACGTGATAGTAATTGATAGTCTGTGTCTTTCCCGGCTGAGAGCTGGTTCTCGCCAATGCCTTCCGGTTCAGCAGTCCATTGATCAGAGATGATTTTCCGACGTTTGACTTCCCCGCGAATGCGATTTCCGGCTGTGTATTCACGGGAAACTTACTTGTGACACCGCACACTGTTTCAAGCTCGGCGTTCTTTATGACCATATCTTCTCCCTTCCATATCTGCCGGATTACGCGATCAGCGCATGCCCCAGAACCTCTTCCATCCGGCTGACATAGATAATCTCCAGGCCTTCCGTGATCTCCGCATCCATTTCCATTACATCCGGCTTGTTCTCCGCCGGCACAAGCACTGTACGGATGCCGGCCTTTTTGGCCGCAAGAAGCTTTTCCTTCAGTCCCCCGATCGGCAGCACCCTTCCACGAAGCGTGATTTCTCCGGTCATCGCCAGATCTGCGCGGACCGGTCTCTTAGTAATTGCCGAAAGCATGGCGGTCGCCATCGTGATCCCGGCGGACGGTCCGTCCTTCGGCACAGCTCCCTCCGGTATGTGGATATGGATATCATTTCCCGTGAAAAAATCATCCGGAATCTGATATTTTGACGAGACTGACCGGATATAGCTGATCCCCGTCCGTGCGGATTCCTTCATGACATCCCCGAGCTGCCCCGTGAGAAGGAATTCCCCTTTACCGGGCATGACATTCACCTCGATCTCAAGTGTATCTCCGCCGACACTCGTCCACGCAAGGCCGCGGACAATTCCGATCTCCGGTTTGGGATTCGCCATATTCACGGTGAACTTACCCCTTCCAAGAAAATCCTCAAGGTTCTCTTTTGTAACCGTGACGGATTTTACATCATCTTCCTGGATCCTGAGTGCCGTCTTGCGGCAGATATGACCGATCTGTCGTTCCAGGGAACGCACTCCCGCCTCCTTTGTGTACCTGGATATGATTTCATCCAGCGCCTCATCCTCAATCACAAGCTGGCCCTTCTTCAGGCCATTGGCTTCAATCTGCTTCGGTATGAGATGCTCCCGTGCGATATGCTTTTTCTCATTTTCCGTATAGCTGTTGATCTCGATAAGCTCCATGCGGTCGAGAAGCGGCCTCGGAATCGTCTGGACATCGTTCGCCGTTGCAATGAAAAGAACCTGCGAAAGATCGATGGGCACCTCCACATAATGGTCGGAAAAATGGCTGTTCTCCTCCGGATCAAGCACTTCCAGGAGTGCGGAAGCGATATCCCCCTTGTAGTCGCTGCTTGTCTTGTCGATCTCATCCAGAAGCATCAGAGGATTTTTCACGCCGGCATGGTGGAGTCCCTCCGCGATTCTTCCCGGCATTGCTCCGATGTAGGTTCTTCTATGTCCGCGGATCTCCGCCTCATCTCTGACTCCTCCCAGACTGATCCGCACAAAAACCTTATTCAGCGCCTTTGCAATAGACTTCGCGATAGATGTCTTTCCGGTTCCGGGAGGTCCGACCAGACAAAGGATCGGAGCGTCCGCCTTTTTTGTGACAAGACGGACAGCCAGATATTCCAGTATCCGCTCTTTGACTTTCTCGAGGCCGTAATGATCCTGCTCCAGAATCTGTCTTGCCTTCTTCAGGTCACGGTTGTCCCGGGACATTTTGTTCCACGGAAGGCCGAGCAGCGTCTCGATGTATCCCCGGATCACTCCTCCCTCCGAAGGATTGCCGGCTGTATTCTCAAAGCGGCGGATTTCATTGCGGAGAGTGTCCTTCACCTCCTTCGGTGCCTTCAGCTCCTCGCACTGACGCTTAAATTTTGCAATCTCTGTCTGGGTATTGTCATCTCCGAGTTCTTCCCGGATTTCTTTCAGCTGTTCCCGGAGCACATACTCTCTCTGGTTCTTATCGAGTCTCTGCTTTACCTTTTCCTGCAGCTCATACCGAATCCTTTCAACCGATGCCTCACGGGCAAGTGTTTCACAGAGTACATCATAGCGTTCCTGCAGCCCGATAGCGTTGAGCAGCCGCTGCTGCTTCTCCGACGGGACCGGCAGATTGATGCTGATCTGGTCCACCAGCTTTTCAAGCTGATCAATATCCAGGATTCTGATCAGCAGCTCCCTCGAAAGGTTTCTTCCTCCCGCGGAATAGATGCTGACAAGTTCTTTCAGATTCCGGATCATCGCCTCCCGGCGGTCATCATCAATTGCCGGTGTGCTGTCGTCCGCAAATACGGATATCCTCGAGCGGAGAAACTTATCGGTAGACTCAAAATCGAGCAGCTCCGCCCGGTCAATGCCCTCCACGGTGACTTGTATCATGTCGCGCGGAAGCCGCGCAATCTTTCTAATCTCGGAAACCGTCCCGATCCGGTAAAGATCATCAAGCGTCGGTTCCGCCACCTCAAGCTTTCTCTGAGTCACCAGAAAAAGCCGGTTATCCTCCGCCATCGCTTCTTCAATGGCATGTATGCTTTTTTCACGATTTACATCAAAATGCACTACCATGCCCGGAAGGACGGTTACACCCCTCAGAGCAACGGTCGGGAGCACATATTCTGTATCATTCATCTGCGCGTGTGATTCCTTTCCATAATGGTACTGCGCGTCTGCAGCGCATCAGGCCGGCCGCATGCGCTTGGAAGAACGTGCATTTTTTGCTTTCATCTGTCTTCTCGGAACGGGCTTTGGCTCGCCGTGAACGATGATCGGGCTGCCTTTTCCCTCTACGGCATCCCTGGTGATCTCACAGGACCGGATGGTATTGTCCGACGGTGTCTCGTACATGACATCCATCATTGTCTTTTCCATGATCGCGCGAAGACCGCGCGCGCCGGTCTTGCGGCGCATAGCCTCCTGCGCCATCGCAGTAAGCGCGTCGTCGTCAAAGGTCAGATCCACCCCGTCCAGCTCAAGCAGCTTGACATACTGCTTTACCAGAGAGTTCTTAGGCTCCTTCAGAATGTGAACCAGGGCATCCTCATCCAATCCATTCAGCGTCACTACAACGGGTACACGTCCGACAAGCTCCGGAATCAGGCCGAACTTCACCAGATCCTCCGGCATCACCTCGTGCAGGATCGCGCCCATATCTTCCTTCTGCCGGACTCCGAGATCCGCGCCGAATCCCAGGCTCTTTGTGTCCTTCCGCGCCTCGATGATCTTCTCCAGTCCCTCGAAGGCTCCTCCGCATATAAAAAGAATATTTGTCGTATCAATCTGAAGGAACTCCTGGTGCGGATGCTTCCTTCCTCCCTGCGGCGGAACATTTGCGACAGTTCCCTCGACGATTTTCAGAAGTGCCTGCTGTACGCCCTCACCGGAAACATCTCTTGTAATAGAAGGATTTTCGGATTTTCTGGTGATCTTGTCGATCTCATCGATGTAGATGATACCGTGCTCCGCGCGCTCAATATCGTAATCCGCGGCCTGAATGAGCTTCAGAAGAATATTCTCCACATCCTCACCCACATACCCGGCCTCTGTCAGCATCGTAGCGTCGGCGATTGCAAAGGGAACATTCAGCATTCTGGCGAGCGTCTGTGCCAGAAGGGTCTTTCCGGAGCCAGTTGGTCCCAGCATCAGGATATTGCTTTTCTGAAGCTCCACATCGCTTTCCTGCTGTGAAAGGATTCTCTTATAGTGGTTGTACACAGCAACAGACAGGACTTTTTTGGCCTCGTCCTGCCCGATTACATAATCATCCAGAAACTCCTTGATCTCCACCGGCTTCATCAGATTAATCTCACTGCCTGCCGGCGAAGGAGTGTGGAACTGCTCATCGATGATTTCCGAGCAGATACCGATGCATTCATCACAGATATATGCCCCGCCCGGACCGGCAATCAGCTTGCGGACCTGATCCTCTGTCTTTCCGCAGAAGGAGCATCTGATCTTCGGTTCATTTCCTTTATTTGCCAAATCTTCTACCTCTTTCTTTTATTTCCCAATATACACATGAAGGGCATCCCGAAATCGGATCAAAATCAACCCATTTCTGAACACCCTCACATGCACTTACCGATTTGTAATTACGTTATCAATCAGACCGTATGCCTTTGCTTCCTCGGCTGTCATATAGTTGTCCAGCTCTGTGTCATGCTGAACCTTTTCCAGCGGCTGTCCCGTATTCTGGGACAGAATCTCATTCATACGTCTCTTTATCTTCAGAATCTGCTCGGCTACGATCTCAATATCCGTTGCCTTGCCCTGAGCGCCGCCTGACGGCTGATGAATCATGATCTCCGCGTTCGGAAGAGCAAGTCTCTTGCCCTTTGTGCCGCCGGCGAGCAGAAATGCCCCCATGCTTGCGGCCATTCCAAGACAAATCGTCGATACATCGCACTTTATGTACTGCATGGTGTCGTAAATCGCCATTCCTGCGGTTACGGAACCACCCGGGCTGTTGATATACAGATGGATGTCCTTTCCCGGATCCTCGGATTCCAGGAACAGCATCTGCGCAACAATCAGGTTTGCAGAAACATCGGAAACCTCTTCCCCAAGAAAAATGATTCTGTCTTTCAGCAGTCTGGAATAGATGTCGTAACTTCTCTCTCCTCTTCCCGTCTGCTCAATAACATATGGAACTAACGGCATGTATTATTCCTCTTCTTTCTTCTCCTCAGCCGGCGCTGCTTCCTCTTCCTTCTTCTCTACCTCAACGGCATTGTCAGCGATCAGATCTGCAGCCTTCTGAACGGCGAGTTCTTTACGGATGCTCTCCTTCTGCTCGTCATCGATGAGCTTGGAAATATCCTCAACCTTCATGTTGTAGGCTTTCGCCATATTCTCAATTTCCTTATTCACATCCTCATCGGTCACTTCGATCTTCTCGGTCTCCGCGATCTTCTCGAGAACCAGTTCATTTCTGATCTGAATCTCTGCCTGAGGCTTTACCTGCGCGCGCATCTGGTTTACATCCGCGCCGGTATACTTCATGTACTGCTCCAGAGACATTCCCTGTGCCTGCAGTCTTCTCGCAAAATTCTGAACCATCTCATCGGCACGGGTGTCAAGCATTGCCTCCGGGATCTCGATGGTGGCATTGGAAGCCGCCTTGGATACTCCATTGTCCTTTCTGGCCTGCTTTGCTTCTTTTTCCTTGCGCTCTGTGATCTGCTTTTTGAGATCTGCCTTGTACTCATCCAGAGTATCAAACTCGGAGTGATCCTGGGCATATTCGTCATTCAGCTCATCCATCTCGGTGCGTACGATCTTCTTGACCGTGCAGGTGAACTCTGCATCCTTGCCCTTCAGCTCTTCTGCGTGGTAATCCTCCGGGAAGGTAACCTTTACTACTCTGGTCTCTCCGGTCTTTACACCAATGAGCTGATCCTCAAATCCCGGAATAAAGGTATTGGAGCCGAGCTTCAGCGTCTGATCCTTTGCTGTGCCGCCGTCAAAAGCAACGCCGTCAACGGTTCCCGCATAATCCAGCGTAAGGACATCATCCTTCGCCGCTTCCTGATCATCCTCAAGGGTAACCTCGCGGGCATTCTTCTTCTGATCCGCCTCGAGTTCCTTCTCCACTTCCTCATCTGTTACGGAAGTATCGGTCTTCGGAACCTCAACACCCTTGTACTCGCCGAGAACAACATCAGGCTTTACCGCTACCTCTGCGGTGAAGATGAAATCCTTGCCCTTCTCGATCTGCGTAACGTCGATCTTCGGCTGTGATACGATATCAAGGCCACTCTCCTTCGCAGCGTCAGCGTATGCGGAAGGAAGGATTGAGTTTGCCGCGTCTTCATAGAAAACTCCCGGGCCATACATCTTTTCGATCATCTGTCTCGGAACTTTTCCCTTGCGGAATCCGGGAATGCTGATATTCTTTTTCTGTTTCTGATATGCATTCTGCATTGCTTTCTCGAATTCCTCAGCGGATACTTCGACGGTGAGCTTTGCCATGCTCTTCTCCAGGTTTTCTACTTTGACGCTCATTCTTGTCAAATCCTCCTTATATGAATAAAAATTCTCTCGGCATTCATAGCTTATTAAAGCATCAGCCCCGACGGCAAACCTTCCGGTATGCCAAAAAGGCTGAATAATAGCGCATTTCCATGGCTACGCAGCCATTTAGTGAGTATATCATAAACAATTTTAAAACGCAAGAATTGCTTGCAAATCCGCAGTGCGCCGTATTGCCTGCAAATCCGCAGTGTGCCGATACCGCTGCTTTAGGCTCCGGCCGATTCCGTTTCCCTCAGTTATTGCTCATGCACACTAATCCGCTTCAGGCGGATCATATCTGTAGACACGAATCTACTTCAGGCGGACCATACCTGTAGACACGAATCTACTTCAGGCGGATCATATCAAGCGAATTTTCCTTCACGACAACGTATCTGTGCTTCCCTATGGAAAAAATTTCCTGCGGAGTACCGCTGTAGCTTCCGTTGAATTTTTCCACACCATACATATTGAAGACGCAGATCTTTGCTCCATTGTATAGACTGATTTCATCTCCGGTAAATTCAACAGAGCGGTAGGCGAAATTAAATTCCCTGTCCAGCAGCTGCCTGCCGGCGGTATTGTAAACGAGGAGATCGAAATCCCCGGAGTCTGCGGCGTTTACAATCATCCCGATTCTGGTGGCGTCGTGAAAAACGCTCTGTATCTTCTGATCAGTGGAAACCGTTGCCGTCTCTTTGATAGAGCTTTCGCCGCCGTACACAGAGAAGCCATCCGACCGGAACGCGACACAAGTCTGGGAATCCAGATATTCCAGCTGCGGTATGATCACATTGCTGTACTGAAAGTCGGCGATCCGGTTGTCCATCTGATTCTGACCGGCACTGCCGAAATTATAGAACCGCACAATGGACTTCTGACCGGAGCTGTCATAGCTCAGATATGACACGGCAATGTTCTGACCGTCGTCGGAGAGTGCTATGTCAAGAGGGAATCCCGGATTGTCCATAGAGGTTTTGATCGTGGCAATCTTCGCGCCCTTTTTATCATAGTATTCCACATAGGCATTGCTGCTGTCCTGCATCAGAGCAGCTACAGCCCCGGTTTCACACACTTTGGCGCGGACAATCGGGAGACTGGTTGACATCGTTCCAATTTCCCCGGACGCGTCACAGACCACAATATTTGTCCCGTCCCTGTCATACACGGCCATGATATCGCCGCACATAGCCACTTCCGGATCGTTCATTGAATAACTGACGTCCCACAGGGCTGTCCCGGACCGGCTGATCAGAGAGGCTCCGTCCGTACTGTACCGCAGAATATTGTCTCCTGCGCTGCAGTAAGAGGCGGACATGGTATCTTCCTGCTTTCTGGAATCCACCACCTCATAGCCCCTGTACTTCCAGTAAACAGTACCGAAGATTGCGCCCAGCGCAGACACGACAACCACTGCCACAATGATAATAACTGCAGCAAGTCCGGCAGGAATCCAGATAACATGTTCCTCCTGCCGCGTATTATCCCCGGCACCGCCCGCTTCCTCTGTTTCATCCGATTCTCCGGAAAGTACAGATTCTTCAGAGAGCCTGCGTGCTTTTTCCTGCTCCGCTATCTTTTTGGTACGGATCCGGATTTTCGGGAAGCGAAAATGAAAATGGAATCCCCTGCTTACGGGTTCTTCCTCTTCATCAAAGAATGCCTCATCTTCTGAAATTGGCTCATCTTCTGGAAGCTGCTCATCTTCTGAAAACGACATATCTCCTGAAATCGGTTCGTCCTCATCAGCAGATCTGTCTTCTCTGCCAGAGCTTTCTGAGCTTTCGCCCGGGGTTTTCCCCCGTCCGTTCTTCTTCAGAATATCCGACGTTTTCTTCTCCGGATCAGCTGCAGGTTTTTCTGTCTGGTTCTCCGGATGATTCCCCTGATTTTCTCCCGGTCGTTCCGGTGCGCTGTTCTCACGAATGTCTGCATTCTTCTCCACGGATCTGTCTGTGGAATTTTCTTCCGGTTCATCCGGAGTTTTCTCTTTCGGAATGTCCGGAGGTTTCTCCGCCGGCCTGCCTGTGGATTTCTCCTCCGGCTTCTCCGGGATTTTCCCTGCCGGTCCTTCCGGGTTTTTCTCTTCCGGTCGTTCCGGAGTTTTCTTCTCCGAAATGTCAGGTGTCTTCTGCGGGCTTTCTTTCGAAACCACATCCGCAGAATTGCTGCCCGGTTGTTTCGGGATTTCCCTCTCTTCTCCGGTTGTATTTTTCACTTCTTCACTCATTCACAGCCTTTCAGCCGTTCTCCGGCCAACAATCTCCGGTCTTCCTTTTCTCAAAGCTACGTGCGGGTACTGCCGGGACAATCTTCCTGCGTGCGCCGGTCAGCTCATCCTCCGCATCAAAGCCACGCGCGGATCTGGCTATATAAACCTTCCCCGTCGAGACGGTACTTGTGGAGAAGCTCCACAGCCGGTCCGGACTCGCCGAATACGTCGTTGACGCCGATCCGAAGCACCGGAACCGGTGCCTTCGCCGAAAGTACCTCGCAGACCGCTCCGCCGAGTCCTCCGATTACAGAGTGTTCCTCCACGGTGACAACCCGCCCGGTCTTCTTCGCGGACGCAAGGATAAGTTCTTCATCCAGCGGCTTGATCGTGTGGATGTTGATCACTTCTGCGTCGATGCCATCCGCCGCAAGCTTCTGTGCGGCCTCAAGCGCCGACTGCACTTCCAGTCCTGTCGCAATGATGGTCACATCCTTTCCCTCACGAAGGGTGATGCCTTTTCCGATTTCAAACCGGTAGTCCGGTCTGTCATTGATCACCGGAACCGCCAGACGTCCGAACCGCAGATATACCGGTCCCTTGTACGCATATGCTGCCTCGACGGCCGCCCGTGCCTCGATGTCGTCCGACGGAACGATGACGGTCATCCCCGGGATCACGCGCATCAGCGCGATATCCTCCAGGCACTGGTGGGACGCTCCGTCTTCTCCGACGGAGATTCCCGCGTGCGTCGCGCCGATCTTTACATTCAGGTGGGGATAGCCGATGGAGTTTCTGACCTGCTCGTACGCGCGTCCCGCCGCGAACATGGCAAAGCTGCTTGCGAACGGAACCATTCCCGCAGCGGCAAGTCCCGCCGCAACGGCCATCATGTTGCCCTCGGCAATTCCGCAGTCAATATGGCGCTCCGGGAAAGCCTTCTTAAAAATTCCTGTCTTGGTCGCTCCCGCAAGATCCGCGTCCAGAACCACCAGGTCGTCGTGCTTCTTTCCAAGCTCCACCAGAGCGTTTCCGTAGCTCTCTCGGGTGGCGATTTTCTTTACTTCTGACATAATGCTTCACCTGCTTTCTTCAGTTCTTCCATTGCCTGCGCGTACTCCTCGTCATTCGGTGCCTTGCCGTGCCAGCCGCAGTTGTTCTCCATATAGGAGACACCTTTTCCTTTCACGGTTCTGCAGATGATCGCCGTCGGCATGCCCTTGATCTGTGCTGCCTCGCGGAAAGCAGCGCGGAGCTGATCAAAGTCGTTTCCGTCCGCCACGGAGATGACGTGGAAACGGAAGGACTCAAACTTCCGGTCGAGCGGAAGGGGGGAATTGACCTCCTCCAGGGTCCCGTCGATCTGGAGATTGTTGTAGTCCACAATTACGGTGAGATTGTCCAGCTTCTTGTCGCCCGCGAACATCGCGGCCTCCCAGACCTCACCCTCTTCGCACTCACCATCTCCGAGCAGCGTGTATACATGATAGCTTTCTCCGGACAGCTTCGCGGCGAGCGCCATTCCGCAGGCAACGGAGACACCCTGTCCGAGTGATCCCGTAGACATGTCCACACCGGGAGTGTCGTTCATGTTCGGATGCCCCTGCAGATAGGAGCCCACATGACGGAGGCTGACGAGATCCTCCTTCGGGAAGTAGCCCCTCTCCGCCAGAGCGGAATACAGCCCCGGCGCGCAGTGGCCCTTGGAAAGCACAAAGCGGTCACGATCCGGCTTCTTCGGATCGTGCGGATCAATGTTCTTCAGCTCCTCAAAATACAGATAGGTAAAAATATCCGCCGCTCCGAGAGACCCGCCCGGATGGCCGGATTTCGCGGAATGTACGGCGGTTACGATGTCCTGGCGGACTTCATTTGCAATTTTCTGTAATTCCAGATTTTCCATTTTTACTCCTGTTCCTGTAGAATTGCCTTGGCGCGAAACGCCGTGCAATCCGTAGATTCTACCGTGTACGATACAGTATCATACCTTTTTTTCGTATTTGGTACAGTATCGTACCATTCTTTCCTGTGCGGTACAGTATAGCGCCGTTCTTTCCTGTGCGGTGCAGTATCGTACCGGTTATTACACTGTTGAAAGGGGTATGATTTCAAAGTCTCATCAGAGCTCCGTCCGGCCTTCCAGGGCCCTCAGAAGCGTAACCTCATCGATATATTCCAGGTCGCCCCCGACCGGAACACCGCTTGCGATCCTCGTCGTCCGTATTCCCGTCGGCTTGATCAGCTTGCTGATATACATTGCGGTCGTCTCTCCCTCCAGTGAGGAATTGGTCGCAATGATGACCTCATCAACGTCCCCCTGGAGCCGCTGCATCAGTTCCTTCAGCCGTATGTCCTCCGGACCGATCCCGAGCATCGGGGAAATTGCTCCCTGAAGCACATGGTAAACGCCGGTGTATTTCTGCGTTTTCTCATACGCCGCGAGGTCTCTGGTATTTTCGACCACCATAATCTGCCGGTGGTTGCGGTTCGGATCCGCGCAGATCGGGCAGAGCTCCTGATCGGTCAGATTGCCGCAGATCCTGCAGTAATGTACCTTCTCCTTCGCATTGATGATCGAACCCGACAGCTCCTTCACCTGGTCCTCCGGCATATTGATGATGTAAAACGCGAGCCTCTGCGCGGACTTCGGCCCGATGCCCGGCAGTCTTCCCAGCTGTTCAATCAGCTTTGAAATATTTTCGCTGTAATACGCCATTAAAAGCCAAGACCTCCGAGGCCGCCCATGCCTCCGGTGATGCTTCCCATCTGCTCAGCCTGCGCAGTCTCTACCTGACGCAGGGCCTCGTTCGTCGCAGCGACGATCAGATCTTCCAGCATCTCCACGTCCTCGGGATCAACCGCCTCCGGGTCAATCTCAACCTTTGTTACCTCTCTTTTTCCGGTAACCGTTACCTTGACCGCTCCGCCTCCCGCAGCAGACGTAAACTCTCTGGTCTCCATCTCCTTTGCCTGTTCCTCAAGCTTACGCTGCATCCGCTGTGCCTGCTTCATCAGATTATTCATGTTTCCGGGCATTCCGCCCTGAAATCCGCCTCTCTTACTCATAGGAGCCTCCTTCATAATCGTACGGTTCCTCACCGTCGTCATCGTCTTCCTCTTCGATCGGGATACCCTGGATCTCTGCCTCCAGCATCTCCTCAACCGGGATATCCGTCAGTTTCTTTTCACCGCCTTCATCCGGCGCGACGGCCTCAATTTCAACCTCCCTGCCGGTCAGCTCACGAATGACCGCCTTCAGCTCTTCCCTGCGGGACTCGTCATTTACCTGCGTGCGGCTGATATCATCCTCCATGGACAAATACAGCACGTTGCTGCCGCTGGCACTGTCATATTTGGGAACCGCCTTTTCCAGGTAGGCATGCAGAGGTTCCCGGGTCATTCCCGCGATTTTTTTCCATTCCGCCCGGATCCTTTTCAGATCTTCCGGCGCGGCCCTGACAGCGGCAGGTTTTTCCGGATGTTCCGGGTTTGTCCCTCTCCCAGGCATATTCGCCGCTTCCCCGGCGGAACCGGCGGGAACTGCCTGTACAAATGTCCCGCTTTCCATTTTCTTCTCCAGCTGACGAATCCGGTCCAGCACACCGGACAGATCCGTATCCATCTGCGGCCTGCAGAGCCGGATCAGAGCAGTTTCCGTCAGGATCTGCTTCTGCGCCGCAAAACGAAGCTGATTGCTCAGGTCTGACAATATACGAATGTACCGCATCAGACCGTTGCTGTCAATCATTGTGCTTTCCTCTTTCAGCTGCCTGAGATTCTCCGCGGAAACATCAAGAACATCCTCCAGATCATCGGAATTCTGCACCAGCATCAGGTTTCGCAGATACCATGTGAAGTCTGTCACCAACTGCCCCATCTCCTTGCCGTTGCGGACCATCTCATTGAGAATCCGGATGGCTCCCGAGGCGTCCCCGTCAATAACCCTTCGCAGAAGCCTGCTGAATACCTCTGTGTCGACCGTCCCCAGCACATCGAGAACTTTTTCGTAGGTAAGCTTTTCCCCGAGATAAAAAGCGATGCACTGATCCAGCAGACTCAGGGCGTCCCGCATAGAGCCGTCGGCAGCTTTCGCCACATAGCGGATGGCTTTTTCCTCCGCCTCTACACCCTCCCTTTGCAGAAGCTCCTGCAGTCTGGACACAATCGTGTCGATCGTAATCCGTTGGAAATTATACCTCTGACACCTGGAAAGAATGGTAACCGGGATCTTGTTGACCTCTGTCGTAGCAAGAATAAAAATCACATATTCCGGCGGCTCCTCCAGCGTCTTCAGCAGAGCGTTAAAGGCACCGGTGGAAAGCATGTGCACCTCGTCTATGATATAAACCTTGTATCTGCCCCTTGTTGGCCGGTACTGAACCTCCTCACGGATTTCCCGGATGTTATCCACGCCGTTATTGGAGGCCGCATCGATCTCAATCACATTGCCCGAGGTTCCGTTCAGAATCTCTCTGCAGGTTTCGCACGCATTGCACGGACTTCCGTCCTCCCGCGGGGATTCGCAGTTTACCGCCCTCGCGAGAATTTTTGCGACGGTTGTCTTGCCGGTACCACGTGTTCCGCAGAACAGGTAGGCATGACCAATTCTCCCTGCCTTCAGCTGGTTCTTTAATGTCGTGACGATATGATCCTGACCCTTTACCTCATCGAAGGTAGTCGGCCGGAACTTTCGATACAGAGCAGTATAGCTCATTCAAATACTCCTTAAATACCTGTTGCACACTTCGGTCGAAACGATAAATTGCTCCCGTCGGAGCGGCATCTCTGCCGGCCCGCCAGCGGGAGCATTTTCCTTTTCTATTCTCTGTGATAGTCGGACATCCGTCTCCGAAAAGAATTCCGATTCGCTTCGCGCCGCTGATTTCCGGATTGCCGCGCATCAGTCTCCGAAGGAGATTCCGATCCGCTTCGCGTCGCTGATTTCCTGGCATGCCGGATCAACCGTCTTAAGCTTGCCTGCGACATCTTCAAGCGGTATCTTCTTGATCTTACCGTTGACGAGCGCAACCATATAACCGTACTGTCTTTCAAGGATCAGCTTGGCTGCCTCGGATCCGATTCTTGTCGAAAGAATTCGGTCGTACGCGCAGGGGCTTCCTCCTCTCTGCATATGGCCGGGAACCGTCACCCGGATTTCCATGCCGGTCTCCTTGAAAATATCATCAGCGATTTTATAAGAAATCGACGGGAACTGCTTCGCGATTTCCGCCATTTTCTTCTTGGCTTCCTTCTTTGGAAGAGCGGCGATCTCTTTTGGAATCGCTCCTTCGGCAACCGCAAGAATGGTAAATCCGCTTCCGCGCATCTTCCGCTTGTTGATCGCATCGATGATCTTACTGATGTCATAAGGGATTTCCGGGATCAGAATCACATCCGCGCCGCTGGCAATTCCTGCGTAAAGAGTCAGCCAGCCTACCTTATGCCCCATCACTTCTACAATGAAAACCCTGTTGTGAGAGGATGCCGTCGTATGAATGCAGTCAATCGCGTTTGTCGCGATGTCCACCGCGCTGTAAAAACCGAAGGTCATATCCGTTCCGTAGATGTCGTTATCAATCGTCTTCGGAAGATGAATGATGTTCAAACCTTCTTGACGGAGAAGATTTGCGGTCTTCTGGGTTCCGTTTCCGCCGAGAATCACCAGGCAGTCGAGGCGGAGCTTATAATAGTTCTGCTTCATGGCTTCCACCTTGTCGAGGCCATTCTCATCCGGCTCTCTCATCAGTTTGAACGGCTGACGGGATGTACCGAGAATTGTACCGCCGCGGGTAAGAATACCGGAAAAATCGTGATCCGTCAGCATCCGGTAATCGCCGTAGATGAGGCCCTTGTATCCATTCATAAAACCGTAGACTTCCAGCTCATCCAGATTATTCGCCAGGCCCTTAACTACGCCCCGCATAGTAGCATTCAGAGCCTGACAGTCGCCTCCGCTTGTCAACATACCAATTCTCATCATACTTTTGTCCTTTCCTGAGTGCAATCGACTCGCGTCATGCCTCACCATTTTGCTTCCCTTATTATAAAATAAATCCCTTTCTCACACAAGAATAGTTTCTGTTGGTCTGCAACCGGCAAAGCTACGTGTTGGACTGCAACTGGCAAAGCCCCGTTGACTTTTGAACGCAAAGACGTTATACTTCACCTTATCCGCGCAACCGGGGAAGCAGCGGCTCCCTGTACCTGCAATCCGCTATAGCAGGGGTGATGCTGAACAGAGGCCTTAGTCCTTTCGTGGCTGCCTTCTGTAAGTGACGATGACGTCCGGGTCTTACGCAACGGAAATCTGTGAACCGTGTCAGGGCAGGAATGCAGCAGCACTAAGCAGAACCTTTCGTGTGACGTAGGGTCGCCTGGGCCGAGTTAACTGCAGAAGTAACGCATGTGGGGGACGGATCGACGGGATGCGCGCGGTATTTTTATTTTTCTGCCCGGCATCTGATTCCGGTCGCCAAATTTTCTCCCTCTTTAGATCTGCTTTTTGTCCCGCAGCTGATATCTGTCGCGTATGTAGTCCCGAACGTCCAGCAGAGATGACATTTTCTGAAGATACATGCCGTCGACCGCAGCAGTATTTTTCTGCAGGTCCGGTACCATGATCACCGGTGTTCCCGCTGCAAAGCCGGCCTTCACCCCATTGACAGAATCCTCCAGAACCAGTGTTTCCTCCGGTTTCATTCCGAGCTTCTGACACGAAAGCCGGTAAATGAATGGGTCCGGCTTCGCGGCTCTAACCATGTCACCGCAGATCACGGAACAAAAAACGTTCGGTGTCCGGGTGACCGCCAGGTTCAGGTACGTATGTCCGCTGCTTGATCCGGTGGCAAGCACCATCGGAATTTTTTCATTCGAGAGGAACTGAAGCAATTCAAAGAGACCTGTCTGAACCGGAATTCCCTCGGTCAGCTTTTTTCGTGTCACGATGGCCTTGTATTTTTTCTCAAACTTCTCATACGGAAAATCCATGCCGAATTTTCCATGAAAATACTCGACCCGCAATGCCCGGTTCATACCCATTGTATGAAAAATCTCATCCCCGAGCGGATGTCCGGCGAATTCCGGTCCGACAATGTCCCATGCTTCCCGGATCATCTGCTCCGTCCGATACATAAGACCATCCATGTCAAAAATAACGGCATGCGGCCACGGCCTTCTCTGTATGATTTTTGATTCGATCTCCTTCCAGCTCAACGGATTCTCATCCTCCCCGCTCAGAAAGCTACATGCCCTGACGATTGTCAAAGATCTCCAGTGTCCTGCAGATCTCGTTCTCGTAATCTCCGGTCACTTCTTCCATATGCCCCGCGTGCATAAGGTTGGTCTCCGCCCCGCAGCTGCCGTCATCATTCCGGAATTCCCAGATATGATAGGACAGCCCGCGGTCGATGAAATCAATACTGCCTACACCGTCATCCTCCGCATATGTAAACGGATATTCCTTTTCCCTTAAAAGCTTCTGAATCTTCTCCAGTCTCATGACAATCTGTTATTCTCCCGTCGCGCTGCCGTCTCGTGCTGAAATACCCTCTGTTGACCTGTCACACTACCGTTTCATGCTGAAATACCATCTGTTTCTTCAGCTCTCTCGCACTGTCCTCCCCGTTCAGGATACGCACGAGCTCAAAAGCAAAATCAAAGGCAGCCCCGGGGCCGTGACCGGTGGTGACATTATCGTCCGTAACAACCGGCACATCCTGATATTCTGCTCCGGTCAGAGTGTCTTCCATCCCGGGATATACCGTAGCCTTTCTGCTTTCCAGAAATCCCATCTTTCCGAAGATCGACGGTGCTGCGCAGATCGCCGCGATATGACTGCCGGAGATATACGCGCTGTTCAGTATTTGCGCAAGTTCATGGTTTTCCGCAAGGTTCTTTGTACCTTCGCCTCCGCCGGGGAGAACGTACAGATCACCATCCTCGCACTTTACCTCCTGAATCAGACGGTCCGCCTCAAGATAGATTTTGTGAGAACCTCTGATCCATTTTCTGCCCATAACAGAGACCGTAATCACTTCATTTCCGGCTCTTCTAAGAACATCAACCGGTGTCATGGCCTCGACCTCCTCGAGACCGTCCGCAAGAAATACATATACCTTAGCCATAGTCTTATCCTTTCTGAGTTATTCTTTCTGAATTATTCTTTCTGAATCTTTCCCGTATTCTGACGCCCGTACGCGGAGCACGTTCGCTTGTCGATCTGCCGTCCTCCCACACATAATCCCGGAATCCCGGAGCACATTTGTTTATTGATATCATGTCCTGCCGCACTGTATCCCGGAAACCACAATAATTTTTCATGGTGCGAACCGGACATTGTGCACTCCTGCGTGCGAGACTTCAGATTGGGTCATAATTTTCCTGCCTTGTCAATGCAGGCCAGCGTAGCTTGTATTACAGCACTCCGAAATCCCTTCTCTTCCAGCACACGAACTGCCTCGATCGTCGTCCCACCCGGAGAGCACACCATATCCTTCAGCTCACCCGGATGCTTTCCGGTTTCAAGAACCATCTTCGCACTTCCAAGCAGCGTCTGCGCCGCAAACTCATATGCCTGCCTCCTCGGCATTCCGTCGTGTACGGCAGCATCCGCCAGTGCTTCTATAAAGAGAAAGGCGTAAGCCGGAGAACTTCCGCTCACCCCTGTAACGACATCCATCATATTTTCCTTCACAATCTCACAGCGCCCGAAGCTTTCGAAAATCTCCCGCACAACCTTGAGATCCTCATCGGTCGCAGAACCATCGGGACAGAGCGCTGTCATGCCCTCGCCTACGAGAGCAGGCGTGTTCGGCATGGTTCTCACAATTTTGATCGGTCTTCCGAAAGTCTCCTTCAGCCATTGCAGCGTCTTGCCCGGCGCAAGCGTTACAACAATTGTATCTTCGCGCACGTGATCCGCAATTTCACGGACCACCTCCTCCATGTATACAGGCTTCACCGCAAGGACAAGGACGTCTGAAAATTCCGCGACCTCGATATTATTCTGCGTCGCTGCGATGGAAAACTGTTTTTCCGCTTTTTCTACCGTTTCTCTGCTCTTTGCCGACGCCATGATATTCCCGGCAGGCACAAGCTTCTTCTTCAGAATTCCTCCGATCATCGCGCCTGCCATATTTCCGCAGCCGATAAATCCGATTTTAATGTCCATACTGATTCCTCTTTTCTGTCGCTATTCCGACTTTCCTGTATCCGACCGTTGCAATAGTGATTCAGCAGAATCTCTGCTGCCCGAACCGGTGTTTCTTCATCTCAGACGCCCTCTCCGTCAAATGAAGGAATGAAGCTCTCCTCCGCAGTACCGCCCTCCTGAATAAACGCATTCTCAACGCCAAGCTCCAGCGCATAATCAATAAGCGCGTCGTATTCTCTCCGTGTTACCTTTCTGCTGATCTCCGGATACCTGTCCCGAATCCTCTCAAAAGGCGTGTACTGATTCATCAGGCTGAGCCATACCCTGTCTCCATAGTTTGTCCAGACATATTCTACCACCTTCTTTGAGTTTCGGACATGTCCGGGAAGCAGAAGATTTCTTACGATGATCCCCCTTTTCATCAGACCATCCTCGGAAAAAACAGATTCCGGACACTGTCTGTACATCTCCGCCAGTGATCGGGCCGCCCATTCCGGATAGTCTTCCGCTCCGGAATACTTCTTTGCCAGATCGGCCTCCATATATTTAAAATCTGTCAGATAGATGTCGATGATACCATCCAGAAGCCGCAAAGTCTCGGGATCTTCATATCCTCCGCAGTTGCACACAAACGGAATCTTAAGTCCCATTTTCCGTGCCCTATCTGCCGCAAGGACAATCTGCGGCACATACTGCGTCGGTGTCACCAGGTTGATATTATTGGCCTTCTTGTCCTGGAGCTCCAGAAAGATTTCGGCCAGCCTGTCGACCGTGATTTTCTTCCCCGTCCTCGCGTGCGCAATCTCGTAATTCTGACAATAAACACACTTCAAGGAGCATCCGGAGAAAAAAACTGTCCCCGATCCATTTGCGGTTCCGTTCTCCCTGCTCCCGGAGATACAGGGCTCCTCCCAGAAATGCAGTGCGGCTCTTGTCACATACAAATCGGCGGGCACACCGCAGACTCCCGTTTTTCCGTTCTCCCGTTCCGCCCCGCATCGTCTCGGACAAATCCGGCACGACTTCATGTATTGTGAAAGAAACGCCGATTCCTCATTGATTTTTTTCTGATCACGCATACGCAAATACACTGATACCTCTAATACGCAAATATAATAAACGAATACCTCTAATACGCAAATAAACGGATGCCCGATTTTTCATGCAATCCTGCAGGTGTCGAACTCTTTGTGAATATCGCCTTTACAGAGAATCCGGCCCGAAGCTTTCCGGAAGTAATTCGCCAAGTGAAAAACAACGCATTCCCTTTTCCGTATCCTCGAGTATGATTTTAAACTCCGGCCTGCAGAACTCTCTCATTACCTGGCGACAGATACCGCATGGCGGACAGTAATGAAAGGATTCCGCGGAGTCTTCTCCTCCTGTGATTGCAATCGCAACAAACTCCATCTCTCCTTCGGATATTGCCCTCGCAAAAGCAGCCCGTTCCGCACAGATCCCTGCCCCAAAGGAAGCATTTTCAATATTGCATCCGCGATATATCCGCCCGCTTTTCCCTAGAAGCGCCGCTCCTACCCGGAACTTTGAGTATGGAGCATACGCGTTTCCCCGGGCAAGATAAGCTTCCCTGATCAGATTCTGTTCACCTGTCATTTCTTCTCCTCCGTCTGCGATTAGTGTAACGATATTCTGCACAGTATAGGATCCGATATGGGCATTTCCAACGAGATAAAACACGCTGTGCGAGTTTTATCTCGTTATCGCGACGCTCGCCGCACACGAATACTTCGCATTCGGCTGCGGCTCACTGTTCGCGTAAATCAGAATCCCTGCTTCCTTGCTACTGCGTACTCATCTCCATTGCGATAGTAGGGGCAGTCCGCATGTTCATCCTGCATCAGTCTTGAGAAATCATCCTCGTCCATATTGATATCGCACAGGTACTCCCCAAAGTCTTCATCATAGATAAGATACGCACACGTATCACAGCTTCCCTTCCATCCCATTCTTTTACTCCTCTGATCGCATGATTATCAAACTGCCCGGCCAGATGGCGGACAACAGGCAAAAAACGAGATAAAACACGCTTCGCGAGTTTTATCTCGCTATCGCGACGCTCGCCACACACGAACACTTCGCATTCGGCTGCGGCTCACTGTTCGCGTAAATCAAAGACCGGCTCCATTTGTCCGGATCACATCGCTGTACCAATATGCCGAATCCTTCTTTATCCGCTCCTGCGTATTATAATTCACATAAACAAGTCCAAACCGTTCTGAGTAACCTTGGGCCCATTCAAAATTATCCATCAGTGACCACAGAAAATATCCCCGCAGATCGATCTCATCCGCCGCCCGTTTCAATTCATGCAGATAACGCGTCAGAAAATCTATACGGTTCGGATCATGCACTCTGCCGTCGACTGAAACCACGTCATGACACGACATGCCATTTTCGGTGATGTATATGGGTTTCTGGTATCTCTCATAAAGGAACTTCGGTCCCCAGTACAGACATTCCGGTGTGACCGGCCAGTTTGACGCTGTTCTTGGATACCCGGGGATTCTTTCCACCTCCTCCGGCTTTCCATCGGCTCCCCTACGAAAAGCCCTGCCGTTATAGATATTCTGTCCATAGACGTCGATCGGCTCGGAAATCAGCCTCAAATCTGCGTCTGTAATCCGCGGCAGATATTTCTCATATCTTATGAGACCTTCTTCCGGATAGTGTCCCAGCAGAACAGGGTCTGACCACCATGTCACGTTCCAGGTCCAGTTGGAATCATCATCCTGCAGGGAAAAATATTTTTCTCTTGCTGCCTCAATATCTTCAGTTTTTTCACTCGCCGGATAAATGACTCCGCTTGTCGGCGCATATCCGATAATCAGCGGCTGTTTTGCGTACTGTCGCAGCGCCTGAACCGCGCGTCCATGAGCACGAAGCGCATTATGAGCCATCTCAAAGGTATCGCGCAGCGGACATTTCAGTCCCGGCGCGTGAACTCCATTCAGGTATCCCAGTCCCACAAAGCACTGAGGCTCGTTCAAGGTGAAGAAATGTGTCACTCTGTCGCTGAACCTTTCCGCGATCAGCCGCGCGTAATTTCCAAACCATTCCGCGATGTCCCGGTTCAGCCAGCCGCCCTTTTTATACAGCTCATAGGGCAGTTCCCAATGGAATAAAGTAACATATGGTTCAATGCCATTTCTCAGGAGTTCATCAATCAGATCGCTGTAAAACCGGATGCCCTCCTCATTTACCCGCCCGGTTCCCTCGGGCAGCACACGGGACCAGTCGATCGAAAAACGATATGCCTTCAACCCGATCTCTTTCATGATCTTCACATCCTCGCGAAAGCGATGATAATGATCACAGGCCGTGTCACCCGTGTGGCCATCGAATATTCTTCCCGGTTCCTTCGTAAATACATCCCATACATTCATTCCTTTTCCAGTACCACCGGCGGCGCCTTCAATCTGATACGCACTGGTCGCAGCTCCCCAAACAAAATCCCTCGAAAATCCCATATCTGACTCCTAATATCTGAAATATCATTGATCCATATCCGACATGCATAAGTTCCTGCATCACTTCGCTGGTCTGCAGTTTATACTGTGTACGGCGTAAGCACAATATACCGCATGGATATTCACCCGGCCATAAACTTTATGCCTTCTGATACAAAATTATACATGATTCTGTGCGAAATGTACAAGTATCCACAGCTTATACCATATGTGTGCTCCCGCTTGTGAGGCATGACGATTTACCTTCCCTGTCCGAAACACATACCCCCATATATGACAAAAAAGCCCGTAAATATTGCATTTACGGGCTCTACCAAGCTCCCCCTGGTGGACTCGAACCGCCGACATCATGATTAACAGTCATGCGCTCTACCGACTGAGCTAAGGAGGAATATTTCATTTCCTTAAATTATGAGAAGGTACATACCTTCAAAACTGAACACACGAACTCTTCCCGGGAATCCGTCTCCGGATTCCCTCCTTCCGTTCCAACTTATGCTTCAGGTCAAACCCTCGACCGATTAGTAACAGTCAGCTCCATGCCTTACGGCACTTCC
>NZ_JBQHWP010000027.1:0-28516 GCF_052063915.1 Bilifractor sp. HCP3S3_D3 | reverse complement strand
CTTCTTATAAGCTATGTCCTCCGATCTGATAGATTATAGAAAGTAATATTCTACCATAATCGGGACATTTTCATTTGTGGTACATCAGGACTTTATCATTTATGGCTTATAGAAATGCAAATGATGCCAAGATTTTCTTGACATTTTATATCAGAGGACGTACAACTGACTTATCATACGAAATAAATAAAAGTTATGAACGAAAGTTTTTGCAAGGGAAAACGAAAGGAGACGACATGGAAATTTTAATTGATACTGCGAATGTTGAGAAGATCCGGAAGTATAACGAGATTCTGAATCTGACGGGGGTGACCTGCAATCCGACGATTATTTCAAAGGAGAAGGGGGATTTCTGGAAGATTCTTGAGGAGATCCGCTCCGTGATCGGCGGGAAACAGCTGCATGTTCAGGTGACGGCGCAGGATTATGAGGGGATGCTGCGGGAGGCGGATGTGATTGCGAACCGGCTTGGCGCGGAGAATACCTATATCAAGGTTCCGGTAAATGAAACGGGACTTCACGTGATCCGCACACTGAAGGAGAAAGGATTCAAGGTGACAGGAACTGCCGTGTACATGACGCAGCAGGCGATGCTGGCATCATCGGTCGGTGCAGACTATGTGGCGCCGTATTTTAACCGGATGAATAACAACAATGTACGGGCAGGCGAGGCAATTGCAGAAATGGCGGATCTGTTCCGGATGCATGGGACGGGCACGAAGATTCTTGCCGCGAGCTTTCACAACACACAGCAGATTATGGATGCCTTTCTGGCGGGAGCGGATGCCTGCACGGCGGATCCGGCTTATTTTTCCGCGATGGTGGAAAATCCTCTTATCGCAGATGCCGTCCGGGGATTCGACGATGACTGGAAGAGTGTCTACGGGGACCGGAGAATCTACGAGCTTTAAGGGCAGGGGGTGCTGTGAATGGCAAAATATCTGCTGGCCCATGATCTCGGTACATCCGGCGACAAGGTAACGCTTTTTGACACGGATGGAAACAGCGTGTGCAGCTCGACGATTGCATATCCGGTGCATTACTTCGGAGAACATTGTGCGGAACAGGATCCTGAGTATTGGTGGCGCGCTGTTGTAGAGGGTACAAGAAAAACAATCTCGGAAATTGATCCGGCGGACGTGCTTGGGATTTCTTTTTCCGCGCAAATGCAGTGTTGTCTTCCTGTAGACCGGGAAGGCAGGCCGCTTCGGCCCGCGATGATCTGGGCAGATCACAGGGCTGTCCGAGAAAAGGAATTTCTGTCCCGGGAAATCGGATTTGAAGATTTCTGCAGGATTACTGGACACAGACCAAATGAGAGCTACACGCTGGAAAAAATCATGTGGCTGAAGAAACATGAACCGGATGTATACCGCAAGACATATAAAGTTCTTCAGGTGAAGGACTATATTATCTTTCGGCTGACCGGCGCATTTGTGACGGATTATTCGGATGCATCCGGAACCAACGCATTGGATCTGAGGCACATGAAGTGGTCGGAGCCGATTTTGGACGCGTCTGGTATAGACGCATGTTTGTTTCCGGAGCTGCACCAGTCAGTAGACATGGCAGGGTATGTTACGAGGAAGGCTTCGGAGCTGACGGGGCTGTGCGAAGGGACGCCGGTCATGTGCGGAGGCGGAGACGGCCCGTGTTCCGCCGTTGGAGCCGGGTGCGTGAAGGACGATGAGCTGTTTGCCACCTTCGGGACATCCGCCTGGATCGGAGGAACTTCGAAACAGATTTTTGAAGATGAAGACCGGATATTGATGTGCTTTGCACATGTGATCCCGGGAAAATACATGCCGTGCGGGACCATGCAGGCGGCGGGGAGCTCCTATTCGTATATCCGCGGTCTTCTGGAAGAGGGAACGCCTTATGAGGAGCTTGACCGCATGATGGAAGCAGCGGGTCCCGGATCGGGCGGACTGATTTTTTTGCCATACCTGATTGGGGAGCGTGCGCCGAGGTGGAATGAAAAATGCAGTGGCGCGTTCCTCGGTATGCGTATGGAACACGGAAAACCGGAGTATTTGAGGGCGGTTATCGAGGGCGTCGCGATGAATCTGAACCTGATTCTCAAGGCATACCGCAGGCAGATGCACATAGAGGATATGATTCTCACGGGCGGAGGGGCCGGAAGTGATACAATCTGTCAGATACTTGCCGACGTCATGCAGGTCCGGCTGAACATTCCGGATCACGTTGATACTGCGACATCCATGGCGGCTGCGATGATTGCCGGAGTCGGAGTCGGGGTGTATCAGGATTTCAGTGAGGTGCGCCGTTTTCTCAGGCGCGACAGAGTCTTTCTGCCGGATCTGCGGAATGCTGCGCACTATCAGTGTTTGGAGAAAATTTTTGACGACAGCTATCATGCGCTGGAGCCGGTGTTCGACGAGCTTGAAGCTCTGCAACGGAATGAACCGGGAGCGGATGAGGAGTGATGCTGAAAAAGAGTCACAGGCGATTCCGGTTTGAGAGGACAGATGATGTCGTGAACGGATCATGCGTGATGGCGGAAGGGGTACAGGATGGGAAAAGTGGAAGAGAGACGCGGGCGGATTCTGAAGCTTTTGAGTGAGAGAGGGCAGATCAGCGTCAGAGAACTGTCCGAGATGGAAAATACGTCAATCGTGACGATCCGGAAGGATCTGAACGATCTGGAGGAGCAGCGCTTTATCCGGAGAGAGCAGGGGTATGCGTCGCTGAATATGGATTCTGCGATGACAGGCCGGATGTCGGTCAACTATGAGGCAAAACGCCGTATCGCCGGAAAAGCGGCATCTCTGGTGCGGGATCACGATACGGTGATGATAGAGTCCGGTTCATCCTGTGTGATGTTGGCTGCGGAGATCGCAAAATCGGGAAAGCATGTGACAATCGTGACGAATTCGGTATTCATGACCGGGTTTGTGCGAAAAGCAGGAAATGTATCGTTTGTCCTGACCGGCGGGGAATATATGTCGGATTCCGAGTGCATGACCGGGACACTTGCTGTTCGCGCAGTGCGGACGTTTCATGCACGGATTTTTTTCTCGGGAACAGACGGGTTCAGTCCGGAGCAGGGGTTCACCGGTGACAGCCTGGCCAAGGCAGAGGTGATACAGGCGATGGCAAAACAGTCAGACCGGACGATTGTACTTGCGGAACAGGCAAAATTCCGTGGGCGCGGCGCTGTGTCCGTTTTTCCGGACGGAAGCCCGGATGCGGTTGTGACGGATGGTAAGCCGGACACGGAAGTGCGGGCGGGCCTTGTGGAGCGGGGAATCCAGGTGATTCTTGTATGAAAAAATTATTACTGCCTGCCCATAAGTCTGCCAGGCAGGCAAAGGTACTGTACATCTTCAGTGCTTCAGTCGTGCATGAACAGCAGATCTGCAGTAAGAATGCCGTACTCAGAATTGCATATTGCTTAATGCGAGAGAGGTGATATATAATTCAGTTTAAGTGTTTTTGTAACTATTCAGCAGATCATAACTTATTCAGTAAACGGCCATACGATACATCGTGCCACAAACTGTATAAGTCTCCGCGTCACTTCGCTGCTTCGCAGCTTCCGTGCCGCTAACAGGCATTCGCATTCCCGCGTTGCTTCGCCCCGCTCCATGCTCATACCTGTTGTCGTCGCTAATGTTCTTGCCCACTGGTGAGCAAGCTCCCCGTGGGCCAAGAACATTGCGACTGGACTTATACAGTACATAATAATTTTTCAGCCCATCATGATTTTAAGCGGAGAAGACCGCTTACGGGTTCTTGGGATTGGGTGCTGTATAGTTACGTTTTTATCAGTAATTGCAAGATAGAAGAAAGAGGCATATCATGGAACATTTGGTTACAGTCAGAGAGATTTATAAGGAACGTGAGAAATACATCGGTCAGAAGATCAAGGTCGGCGGATGGGTCCGCAATATCCGGGATTCCAAGACCTTCGGATTTATCGTACTGCACGACGGAACCTTCTTCGAGACCCTGCAGATTGTATACGCGGACAAGCTGGATAATTTCAAGGAAATCTCCTCACTGAATATCGGCGCGGCGATCATTGTCGAGGGTACGCTGGTGGCGACACCAAATGCGAAGCAGCCGTTTGAGATTCAGGCGGAGAGCGTCGTGCTTGAGGGAGCTTCGACGCCGGATTACCCGCTTCAGCCGAAGCGGCACACGATGGATTATCTGCGGACAATTTCACACCTTCGTCCCCGCGCAAATATTTTCCAGGCTACTTTCCGTGTGCGTTCCCTGATTGCCTATGCGATTCACAAGTTCTTCCAGGAAAATGACTTCGTGTATGTGCATACACCTCTGATTACTTCCAGTGATGCGGAGGGAGCCGGAGAGATGTTCCAGGTCACTACGCTGGATCTGGCGAACGTTCCGAAAAATGAGGACGGAACGGTTGATTACTCCCAGGATTTCTTCAACAAGCCAACCAACCTCACGGTAAGCGGCCAGCTCTACGGCGAGACCTTTGCGCAGGCATTCCGCAAGATCTACACCTTCGGTCCGACCTTCCGCGCAGAGAATTCCAACACCACCCGTCATGCCGCGGAGTTCTGGATGATTGAGCCGGAGATCGCCTTTGCGGATCTGGAGGACGACATGGAATATGCGGAGGCTATGCTGAAGTATGTCATCCGCTATGTCCTTGAGAACGCACCGGAGGAGATGGAGTTTTTCAACAAGTTCGTGGACAAGGGACTGCTTGACCGCCTGAATCATGTCGTGAATTCCGACTTTGGCCGGGTAACGTACACCGAGGCCATCGACATTCTGGAGAAGCACAACGATGAATTTGATTACAAGGTGAGCTGGGGATGCGACCTTCAGACCGAGCATGAGAGATATCTGACTGAGAAGGTCTTCAAGAAACCGATCTTTGTCACAAATTATCCGAAGGACATCAAGGCCTTCTACATGAAGTTGAATCCGGATGGGAAGACGGTTGCTGCCATGGACTGCCTGGTACCGGGAATCGGAGAGATCATCGGCGGAAGCCAGAGAGAGGAAGATTACGACAAGCTGAAGGCACGCATGGAAGAGCTGAAGATGGACATGAGTCAGTACGATTTCTATCTGGATCTGCGGAAATACGGCACGACCCGTCATTCCGGATTTGGTCTCGGATTTGAGCGATGCGTGATGTATCTGACAGGAATGGGCAACATCCGCGACGTGCTTCCGTTCCCGAGAACAGTCAACCACTGCGATCTGTAAGCCCGATATGACAGTCTGATGCCGCGGCCTGAGAGCCGGAGTTATTCAGGCACCATAGCCTGTAAGGCCGAGAGGACATTGAGGGGTCACGGTGTGAAGGACGGATAGAACATTCAGCCACTTCGATCTGCAAACCGGCGGACCTGACTGAGGATACGTCCAGAGGTGAATCATTGCACGAATTATGGAAGAGAAAAAGAAGCAGGCATCAGTAACGGAAGAAAAAGAGGGAAGGAACCCTTCGCCGCCGGAAGGCACAGCGGAAAATCCGGGGAATTCCGGCGGCAAAGCAGAGAACCACGGGAATTCCGGCGGCAAGGCAGAGAACCCCGGGAATTCCGGCGATGCAGCGGGAAATCCGAAAAATCCCGGCGGCAAAGCGGAGAATCCCGGGAATTCCGGCGATGCAGCGGAAAATCCGGGAAATCCCGGCAGAAATGCGGAGAGTGGCGAGGAGAAGAAGCCGTCGAAGAGAAGAATGCGCGACAACTTCCGCCCCGAATACACCAGGATCTCGTTCTATGTTGTGATTACGGTGATGATCATCTATTTCCTGATCCGGATGTTTGATCATGTCGGAAATATAGCGGGAGCAATCGGTTCAGGCTTCCGGTGGCTGGGTGTGATTATCCGCCCGCTGGTTCTGGGGCTCGTATTCGCGTATCTGCTGTATCCTATGGTCAACTTTTTTGAACGTCATATTGACGCACTCAGAGACCGGTTTTCCAGCTGGAGATCCGCAGGTGGGACAAACGTAAAACCGGAAAACCCAGGAATAGCGGAGAAAGCAGAGCACTCAGGCCCGGCAGAGCAGACAGATAAGACAGGATATCTCGGAAAGACCCGATCGGGGCGAAAACGGAAGTCTTCAAGGGGACTGGCTGTTGCGATCACCTGCGTGATCGTCGCGGTGATTCTGTTCGTCATTCTCTCGCTCATTGTATCGACTATCACGAGCCAGCTGAGCGTGATCAGTCTGAGCAGTTTTGACACGATTATCAACGGATTTATTGATACGCTGAACGAACTTGCGCGCAATATCGAATCGGTGTTGCACCGGCTGAATATCTCATCGGATCAGATCAACAGCTTCATCAATCAGGCGGGAGACAGCCTGTCGGAATCCATCGAGAAGATTGCGTCAAATCTGATCGTCGGGATCAAGAACCTTCCGTCCTTTTTCTCGATGCTTCTGTTCGCGATTATTTTCGGAATCTACTTCATGGTCGACGGAGAAGGCCTGAAGAAGTACTGGGGTCATGTGTTCCGTACCATCGCGGGGAAGAAAGGAAGAAAATACCTGGAAGAGTTTGCGTCAGAGGCAGACCGGGTATTCTCCGGATACATCCGCGGGCAGCTGATGGACGCCCTATTCATGTCTGTGGCGGTGAGTATCACTCTCTCGGTTATCGGCGTGAAATATTCGATCATTATCGGCGTACTCACGGGCATCGGCAACCTGATTCCGTACGTCGGACCCTTTGTGGCCTATGGTTCCACGGCTGTGGTGTGTCTGCTGAACTGGAATATGAAACGGTTCGTTGTTGCGATGGCTGTGCTGTTTATTCTGCAGACGATTGACGGCAATGTCGTGAATCCGAAGCTTCTGGGGAACAGCATCCGGATCCATCCGGTTCTGGTCATCGTGTCACTGCTGATTGGAGGAAAAATCGGAGGCCTTCTGGGAATGATCATTGCGGTTCCCTGCGGCGGTCTGCTCAAGGTGTATTTCGAAAAACTGATCGCTTATCTGGCAAACCGCAAGAGGACGGCCGCCATGAAGCAGGAGGAGCAGAAAAACGCGGAGAAGAGTCATTAGAGATTAGCAGAGGCAAGCAGAGGAATTCTTATCTTCCGGAATATGTGCCGGGAGTCATGCCCTTGTATTTGCGGAAAATCTTGATGAAATAGCTCACATCTCCAAAACCGCAGGCGTACGCCACATCGGTCACAGTGCTGTCCGTCGTAGACAGCTCGTAGCAGGCGTGCTCAATGCGCTGATAATTCAGATAATCCATCGGTGTCCGATGGGTCATGCTGCTGAAGAAGCGGCAGAAATACTTCGGGGACATCGATGCGGCGGCAGCCAGCTCATCCAGTGTGATGGGCTGGCTGTAATTTTTGTCGATGTAATCCAGCACCTTGCGGAGCTGAAGTACCTTCCGGTAGCCTTTCCGGGTCTGGGGCACCGATTCGAGATAGAGGTGATGACGGAAGACGAGCGAAAAGAAATGATAGAGTTCGCCGATCACCATCATCTCATATCCGGGATAGCGTTTCTTCATGGCCTCGAAGATGTGATCGGTGACCGGAATGACGGAGGAGAACTTTTCTCTCTCAAAATGATCGAAGACAAGAGCGGACCGGTCGAGGATCTTCTGGATATAGCTCCCGCTGCTGGAGTTGTGTCTGGTAAACACATTCAGATCAAATACCAGGCATTCATAGACACAGTTTTCGGGCATGCCGGAATGGAGAACGCCTCCGTGAACGAAGACCAGGTCTCCGGGTTTTACGGATGTTGTGCGCTCATCCAGTGTCATCTCCAGTTTTCCGGACAGAACCCGGATCAGCTCATATTCTTGATGCCAGTGGTAGTTCATGACATACCGGGGGTGACGGCTGTCGAGATGATAGAAGGCAAAGGGAAAATCGGAGGTGCCGTGGCGGCGCTTCTCATTCAGATCCATAAACTGCATGAAAGGTTCCTTTCTGAGCCGCCGGCAGAATCCGTGCGGCTTCTGTAAGTGAAGTTTTATCAGACAAAATAAATAAAAAACAGACGCAACATTTGTAATTATCATACAAAAAATATAAAAATGTGAATATATTACCATACGAAACGATTATAACACTATCTTTTGACCGGGAAAAGTGCTACAATTGTGCCATGAGTTGGGCGGAACGCCTGTTTTTTTCAGGATTATCAGCGAAACGTTACGCTGACAATCTGTGTATCAAATATCATATGGGAGGTAAGCAAATATGGCAGACGAGAGAAAACTGATCGGCGGACATCCGGTCATTGGAATTCGTCCGGTAATTGACGGACGCAAGGGCCCTCTGGACGTCAGAGGATCTCTGGAAGAGCAGACAATGGGAATGGCCGAGAGAGCGAAGAAGCTCTATGAGGACAACCTGAGATACGCAGACGGAACACCGGTCAAGGTTGTTATTTCCAATACTACGATCGGACGTGTGCGCGAGAGTGCGCTCTGCGCGGAGCAGTTCAAGAAAGAGGGCGTTGACATTACCCTTACCGTTACACCGTGCTGGTGCTACGGATCTGAGACAATGGATATGGATCCCACCACAATCAAGGGCGTGTGGGGACTGAATGCGACAGAGAGACCGGGCGCTGTATATCTGGCATCCGTTCTTGCGACACATGCGCAGAAGGGAATCCCGGCATTCGGAATGTACGGCCGCGACGTACAGGAAGCGGACGATGATACAATTCCGGATGACGTAACGGAGATGCTTCTTCGTTTCGGACGCGCAGCGGTTGCTGCGGCATCTCTTCGCGGAATGAGCTATCTGCAGATCGGCTCCGTTACGATGGGTATCGGCGGATCCATCATGGATCAGGATTTCCTGGAGTCTTATCTTGGCATGCGCGTAGAGTCTGTAGATGAGGTAGAAGTTCTTCGCCGTATGGAAGAGGGAATCTATGACAAGGCAGAGTTCGAGAGAGCTCTGAAGTGGACGAAGGAGAACTGTAAGGAAGCATGGGACAAGAACCCGGAGTGGATCCAGAAGTCCCGTGAGGTTAAGGACGAGCAGTGGGAGTTCACGGTCAAGATGTATATCATCATCAAGGACCTGATGCGCGGCAACGCAAAGCTGGCGGACGAGAAGGTCACCGCAGGCGGACAGAAGTTCGAAGAGGAAGCACTCGGACACAACGCCATTGTCGGCGGATTCCAGGGACAGAGACAGTGGACCGATCACTGGCCGAACTGTGATTATCCGGAAGCATTCCTTTCCACTTCCTTCGACTATGACGGCGCACGTGAGCCCTATGTTCTCGCTACCGAGAATGACTGCCTGAACGGACTGTGCATGCTGTTTGAGAAGCAGCTTACCGGCCGCGCGGCAATGTTCTCTGATGTGCGTACCTATTGGAGCGGCGAATCTGTAAAGAGAGTGACCGGCTATGACATTGAGGGTCACGCAAAGGATGCCGATGGTTTCCTGCACCTGATCAACTCCGGCGCATCTGCACTTGATTTCTCCGGCGTCTGCAAGGATGCGGACGGCAACCCGACAATCAAGCCGTGGTGGGAGCTGACCGAGGACGATCAGAAGGCAATGTGTGAGGCTACCGAGTGGCCGCCGGCTGACAACGGATACTTCCGTGGAGGCGGATATTCCTCCAGATTCCTTACAAAGACAGAGATGCCGGTAACCATGGTTCGTCTGAACCTGGTAAAGGGCCTCGGACCGTTCCTGCAGATCGCAGAAGGATGGACCGTAGCACTTCCGGATGAGGTTACTGATACCCTCTGGAAGAGAACCGACTACACATGGCCCTGCACATGGTTCACACCGCGTGTTGACCACATTCCGGGAAGCGCATTCTGCACCGCATACGATGTCATGCGCAACTGGGGCGCAAACCACGGCGCTACCGTATTCGGCCATGTAGGAGCAGATCTGATCACTTTCGCCTCCATGCTTCGTATTCCGGTTGCCATGCACAACATTCCGGATGAGAAGATCTATCGTCCGGCTGCATGGAACGCATTCGGCACAAAGGACAAAGAGGCGGCTGACTACAGAGCATGCGCTGCATTCGGACCTCTGTACAAGAAATATAAATAATACAGATACCACAAATACTACAAATATCGGCGGTACGAAGACAATCCTGTGATCGGAGAGCAACGATCACAGGAGGTCTTCGGCAAATGCCGGATCAATGATGACAGCATATATTTTCTGCAGGAGACTTACTTAGATGGACATCATTTGGAACCCTGCAGAAAATATTGCTATATCCCCGTCGGCAGACGCTTCGGTCTGTGTGCGGGGATAATTTTGTATAAGCGGCTGCTCTTAATCGTGATAAAGCTCTGCGTCATCTCTTCGTATCCCGGCTAACAGCGATTTTGAGACCGTTTCGTCCGTGCGGTATATTCACATCTTTTTAACGGCTCATTTTTTCAATACTTCCCTTTTTTCAATATTTCCCTTAAGAACTTTTCCGTGTAATTCCCTATACCGGTCAAATCGGAAGAGCCTTTAGCGAACTGCTGCATAAACATATTATTTTTGCAGCAGTTCTTTTTTCTTTGCTTCAATCAGTTCTTCAAGCTGCTCGATTTCATGGATATCTTCTGAATCAGACGCAAACTGTCTCACAAGTTGCATAGTATTCCCGTCTCCTGCGGATTGACAGCTATCGGTCGTTATAGAGTCTTTTCATGTAGAAGTTATCAGTTTGAAAGCTGTTAAATCGGTGGAATTGACTGGATCATCATAATGAGATGGGGACGCAATATATAAATCAGCAGAGTGGGTAATAAAGCTAAAATTGATTCCAAAAGATGAATTTATTCCTTAGAGAACGTCAAAAAATCTTCTATAATCCAATTACAACAAAGACATAGCCTGGGGGTGCACACCTGAAGCCGATGCAGACAGGTCCTTGGTTAATGAAAGAAAAGGAGATTAAGGGAATGACAAAAACAAAAAAAGATCCCAGTGAAAAGCTGGGATTTGGAAATCTGCTGGCATGGAACAGCCGCATGATTTCTACTTCAATAATGGTACTCTTGATGGGATTCTTAATGGCTTATTGTACTGATACTTTGGGAATTACCCCTGCATATGTCAGTATTATCCTTGTAGCAAGTAAACTTCTGGATGGAGTGACAGATGCATGTGCAGGCTTTATTGTAGACAGGACAAAGACAAAATGGGGAAAAGCCCGTCCGTATGAGCTATTCATTATCCTTCTGTGGGTGGCTACCTGGCTGATGTTTTCCTGCCCGACGGGACTGAGCGAGATCATGAAGTGTGTGTGGATATTTATTATGTATTCGCTTGTTAATGCAGTTGCGTATACATTTTTGAATGCAAGTAACACAGTGTATCTTGTACGTGCGTTTAAGGGCACTCAGATTGTAAAAGTGACATCTTACAGTGGTGTGATCACTATGCTGGCTTCTGTAATCTTCAATATTGCATTCCCTATCCTGATGTCTACATATGCACGTTCCGCATCAGGATGGAGCCTATTAGTTGGTACATTTGCAATCGCAATGACAGCGATTGGTATCCTCAGATTTATTTTTGTAAAAGAAAAAAATGATGTTGATGCGGAGAAGAAAGAAGAATCCCTGAAAATATCTGATGCCCTTGCAGTAATAAAGGGAAACAAATATATCCTGATCATTGCCTTTATGGGACTTCTGTTTAACTTTGTAACTAATATGGGAACAATTGTTTACTACTATACATGGATTGTCGGAGATGTAGGTCTGATGAGTATTGCAAGTGCCGTACAGATTATAGCGATTCCGCTGGCGTTTGTCTTCCCTCCTCTTCTGAAGAAAATATCAGTGGTCAGGCTCATGTTTATCGGCTTTATCATCTCGGCAGTAGGATATTTCATTAATTTTTTTGCAGGGGCAAACATACCGCTTCTTGCAATAGCGGCTGTATTTACCGGCGCAGGAACTATTCCGAGCAGTATGCTGATCTCTCTTGCTGTCCTGGAATGTGCAGAATATAATGAGTGGAAAGGTCTGCACCGAATGGAAGGAACTATGTCCAGTTTGGTTAATCTTGCGAAGAAAGTAGGTGCTGCAGCCGGAAGCGGCGGATTAGGTGTGCTGCTTACTATTGTAGGATATAATGGAACGTTAAAAGTGCAGTCAGATGCTGCTTTAATGGGAATCCGTATGCTCTTTAGTATTGTTCCGATGGTTCTTTATATATTGGTAGCAATATCGCTGACAGGATATTTTAAACTGGACAAGAAGATGACTGAGATCCGTCAGGAAAATGAGAAAAAACGTGAAGCTGCCAAAGAAGTCGTAGCAGAGGCACAGGAACAGTAAGAATAAATGTTAAAGAAATGATAAGCGAGATGACTCTGGAAGAAAAGGCATCTCTCTGTTCAGGTACAGTATCCTTTCGGATACGGACTTTCGTATACGGAGTTTGATTATGATAATATCTGTCTGGATAAAGAGCGTATGAAAGATACGGACACATTAAAGGTGTCCTGCCGGATCACAAATACCGGTTCCTGACGGAAATAAACAAAGAAAGCTGTTAAACGATAAAAAAGTCGTCTATACTTCTTAATTAGAAGATAGACGGCTTTTTGTTTGATAAGACCGAGTGGGACGCCATGCCCGCATGAGCGGATATTTGCAGGGCATAGGACAGCGAACGGATTTGTCGTGATATGCTCTATGTATCAGAAAATGAGCTGAACAGTACGGATGAGAAGGAGAGAAGTATGTGGAAAGATGATGTAGCCAGAAGAGTTGCCATATTGATGGAGTATTTCTATGTGGGATGCGGGGTAGGTATCTGGGGGTTGGGACCGGAAGGAGAAGTGTTCTATACGTCCAGCCAGAACGCAAAAGAACTCGAACTCATTCTGAGGAGCGGGGATTGTCTCCGCTTTGCCCTTGAGGATGCAGCGGAGCTGAAAGTACCGTTTGTAATGGGCGATCCTTTGGGAATGCTGTGGGTTGGCGAGTATGCGGATATTACGAAAAACATGAATAAAATGCTCGTGCTGATGGGGCCTGTGTTTCCGTCCGCGGCATCGGAAAATGGACTTGAGCAAAGCCTGCATGACCTCGGCGTCTCTCTTGAAATAAGGAAGAAGTCCATCCGGATCATGCAGGATATCCCGATCCTGCCAATGCCTGTACTGAATCAGTATATCAGGATGCTCCACTATGCGATCACTGGCAGTATGCTGGATATGGATACGGTTGTTATCCAATATGCAGAAGAAAGGGAAAAGAAATCAAGGCAGGAGAGAAGTTTTACCGATTATGAGCGTGAAAGGAACCGGGAACAGACCATGCTCCAGTGTATCCGTGAGGGCAACCGGAACTACCATCAGATCCTGAATGATACGGTTCAGATGTCAAGGTACAGTCTGGGGTTAGATATGCCACTTCGAGAAGCAAAAGATACTTTGATCATTTTCACTGCCGTTTGTACGCGCGCCGCTGTGGAAGGCGGGCTCTCCAATCAAAACGGCCGTGAGATGGAGCGTCAGTATCTTCAGGAGATTGAGAAATGTACAAGAGTGACAGATCTTGCGGAACTGAGACGCAGGATTATGGATGAATGTGTGGAGGCTGTCCGGTCTATAAAACAGGAAAGCACAGTGTCCCGCCCCATACTGGCGTGCTGTGATTATGTTAAAGCCCATTTTAATGAACCGATTGATCTGAAAGATATTGCCAGAAGCATTGGATATACGGAATATTATCTTACGAAACGGTTTCAGAAAGAGATGGGGATTAAGCTTCTCGATTATATTAAGAAGGTACGTCTAAACTATGCCAAGGTCTGGCTGATCACGAACGAGAAAAGCATTCAGGAGATCAGTGAGATCCTGCAGTTCAGTACGAGAAATTATTTTACAAAGGTATTCAAAGCGCAGGAGGGGATGACACCGGCAGAATACAGGGAACAGGCGATGAATGCGGGGAATGAAACAGAAATAAGCTAAAAATTCCTCTCTTTTCACTAAAAATTGTCTGTCCATATTTTAGAAGATATCTTATCATACTGCTGCGATCAGAACGAATGGAGGATTTTCTATGGAAAGATATCTTGATACGAATCTAGATGGGCCGAGATGCCGGTGACCGTTGTCATCGACGGAAAGGAAACAGAGCTTGCACCGGGAAAATACACATTCTGGGGCAGGGCAGAGTAAAAGGAGAAAAATTATGTACAAGGCATTTTATCCGGGAAAAACTTGGCTGGATACGGAAGGAAAAAGGATCCATGCCCATGGCGGCTCCGTCATGTATATCGAAGGAACCTATTACTGGTATGGCGAAAATAAAGAGAAAACAACAGGGAAGGATGATATTTGGCATTGGGGAGTCAGGTGTTATTCTTCGAAGGATCTGTATAACTGGGAAGATCAGGGACTGATCATTCCTCCGGAGGAGAATCCGGCGTCTTCCCTGTATCCTTCCTCTATGATGGACAGGCCGCATATCATATATAATAAAATGACAGGGAAATATGTATGCTGGCTTAAGATCATGAACAGGGATGGCACGCAGTCCGAGACAGTACTGACTGCAGATTCGATCCTTGGACCGTATACAAAAGTGCGTGAGGGACTGCGGCCCCTCAATATGAGCGCTGGGGATTTTGATCTGGCAGTCGCTCCAGACGGGAAGGCATATTATTATTTTGAACGGGTGCACAGCGAGACGATATGCGCAGACCTGACAGAGGATTATACAGATGTGACAGGCTATTACAGCACACATTTTCCTCATCCTCATCCGCCCTATGTGAGGGAAGCAACGGCACACTTTTGCAGAAAGGGAAAACATTATCTTGTTACATCGGGGACGACAGGATATCTTCCTAATCCTTCGGAAATCGCAGTGGCGGATACATGGCATGGTCCCTACAGAGTCCTCGGGAATCCCCATCCGGATGATCCATCCATGACTTCATGGCATTCCCAGATCTCATCGGTTTTTAAAGTACAGGGGAAAAAGGATCTGTACATCGCAGTGGCCGACCGCTGGGTGCCCGGACATATGGACTGGAAATACGAAAACTATAAAAAAGTATTTGAGCGGATGTTCGATCCGGATTATGAGGGAGAAGTTCCGGATGTGGATTACGAGCTGGACAGTAACCTCAATACTTCTTTAGCGGATTATGTGTGGCTTCCGTTCCGGTTTGATGGAGAAATGGGATATCTGGACTGGAAGGACACTTGGAGAATTGAAGAGTACGAGTAATTTCGGACAGATAATAAAGCCAAAAATTACCCTGGCAGACAAAAACGAATCTTAGCAGGTTCGTTTTTTTTATGTATGATTTCCTCATAAGCTATAAAATCAGCAGAACAAATTTATGAAAGAAGAGATATGACAGAATGGGAAAAACAATCTATGATGCCACAAAAGATCCAAAGTACAGCAAGCCTTTTATCGATGCGGATGAGTCGCGTGAACGTGTGCTTCCGAACGGTACAAAGCTTCCATATAGATATATGCACGGTGGATTTGAAGGGACGAATCTGAAATTCAGCTTCTGCTTTCCGCCGGAAGAAGAGTACAGAGGAAGATTCTTTCAGTATCTTTCTCCGTTTCCGGGACCGAATGAAGAAGTCGCTTCTTTGAACAAGACGGGGGAGGATGACGTGATCGCCTTTTCTCTGCAGAACGGTGCTTATTATGTGGAAAGCAATATGGGCTCAAAGATGATGTTCGGCCCAAGTGAGTCACCTACAAGTCTTTTTGAGACGAGCGCTGCGGCTGCAGAATATTCCAGAGTAAAAGCAAAGGAAATCTATGGCTGTGAAAGACCATATGGCTATGTGTTCGGCGGAAGCGGCGGCGGATATAAGACGATGGCCTGCGTGGAAAATACGAATGCATGGGACGGGGCGGCGCCCTATGTGATCGGATCACCGGTATCTCTGCCTAACACGATCACCATGCATGCCCAGGGGCAGAGATGTCTTCGCCGGGTATTCGGGAAAATCGTGGATGCTCTTGACGCAGGCGGGAGCGGCGATATGTATGAAGGCTTGGACGACAATGAAAAAGCAATGCTCAGGGAACTTACACTGATGGGCTTTCCACCGATCACATGGTTTATGGAAGCGGCAGGAAAGATTGACGATGGTGCACTGCCGGTTCTTATGCCTAACATCAGAGCGAAAGATCCCCAGTATTTCAAAGATTTCTGGGAAATCCCAGGATATATGGGGGCGGATCCCGAAAGCAGCGCTTCCAGGGACAGGCTGCAGTTCAGGGGAATTGTCAAAACGGTCCATGTGCCGGGAACAGTGGAAGCAAGTTCGGAGATTGACGGAAGAAATGGTGTAGATGACGCATGGAAGAAGATGCTCACAGATGGGAAAGATGCGTGGATCGAACTGGAAGACGTACCTCAGGGAGATCTGTATCTGGGCGGCGTCAATATCACATTTGAGACAGGGAATGCCAAAGGCAGACAGCTTCTTCTCGGAGATATCAAAGGAAAATGTCTTGTTATAGGAATGTGTTTTGGAAAAGAGGATCTGAAAGGCGTGCTCTCCGCCGTAAAATCGGGAGATGAACTAACCCTTGATAATTCCGATTATATTGCGGCGCAGTCTTACTACCGACATCAGGTTCCGGTCGATCCTTCTTTCCATGCGTGGGATCAGTTCCGCGACGAAGAAGGCAGGCCGACCCTTCCGCAGAGAGAGAATATAATGGGATATTCCATGACAGGAGTCCCGCCTCAGGACGGAGATATCCAGTGTAAGATGATGATTACTCAGGCGCTGATGGATGAGTCTACCTGCCCGTGGTGTGGAGACTGGTATAAAAATAAGATAAAAGAGACGAAAGGGACTGATGAAAATGTAAGGCTTTATTACATGGACCGCTGCCTTCACGGGGATACATCCAGTATGGAGAGCAATATGATCATCAATTATATGGGAGCGCTCCATCAGGCCATCCTTGACCTGAGCGACTGGGTCGAAAGAGGGATCGAACCGGTTCCGGGTACTGTATACAAACGGGACGGCGGACTGATCACGCCGGCAGATACAGCTAGAAAGAGAAGAGGTATGCAACCCCTTGTCAGTCTGTATGCACAGGGAAAAACATGCGCACATGTAAAGGTCGGAGAAGAAGTTCATTTTACCGTTCATGCGGAAGTGCCGGAAGGGGCGGGAGAGATTACAGCTGTAGACTATGACCCGGTAGAGATCAGCAGACTTCCGGGTGAAAAAGTATTCCTGAACCGGGCTGAATTTATAAAGTATGAGAAAGATGGGATCCACGGTGCAGATGCCGAGTTTACGCATGTATACGACAGGCCGGGCTCATATATGGTTTCCGTCCGTGTAATGTCCAACCGGAACGGAGATGCCTCGGATCTATTTACACAGATAAAAAATCTTGCCCGTGTGAGAGTTATTGTCGAATAATTGAGAGGAGTAAAGTAAAATTCTGGAACCTGCAAAGATATTCAGCCGGGGAATGATCCTTCAGCGAGAGAAACCCGTTCATGTATGGGGGAAGGCTGATCCGGAAAGTGTGATCCATGTCAGGATACAGGGGAAGGAAACAGTAACAAAAGCTGATGGATCCGGAATATGGAAGGCAGTCATAGAACCGCTTTCCAGTTCATTTTCCGAAACTATGGAGATTATCTCGGATGCAGAAAAAGCAGTTATAGATAATGTGGCAGTAGGCGCGGTATGGCTGGCAGGATCAATCTGTCCCAGGCAGGGAGGGTGACTGAGATAAGGTTTGCACAGACGCCATACTATGAGATCAATCTTTACAATGAGGCAGGCATACCGGTGCTGCCTTTCAAAATAACAGATATTAGAAAAAGAGAATAGGTGAAAGAGAAATGAAATTAAAAGAAGGGATTGATTACGCAAAATTTCTTGACATAGTGAAAAAATGTAGCAGGGATGTGCTGTTTGAGACACTGGACGGCGATCAGCTCAACCTGAATTCTACATTGTCTAGATTCCTGTTTTCAACAGTTTCCGGATATGAGGGGATCATAAGGAGCGGTACAGTGAAATGCCAGTGCGAAGCGGATAAAGAGATGCTGAAAGAATTCATTAAAGATGAACGGAGCGGGGAATGAGGCGGCAAGAGAGGCGGCAAAGGTGGAGAAGGGTACGAGCTTTATGTAAATGGCTCCTTGTTTCTTAGCTTTTCCTCAAAGCAAAAGGTGCCTAAGGAGTTGTTATATCCGCCGAAAAAGACAAATGATAGAATAAGTGGATCAAGTTGTTATAACGGATCGTGATATTTTTTTCTGAAAAACCTGTCAGGAGTGTTTCCAATGGTACGGAAAATGCAGGATGAAATGTGATAGACTGTTAGCAAAATGAAGAAATCACATAGAAAAGGGATGGAAGCATGGATAAGAAAGATTCAGCAATCAACCGTTTTTATAAAGATTTTAATGCATTTGAAAATGCCTCTCACAAATACGAAAAGGGTGAAATCGACGCCGGGGAGTACACGGGCATTTCCAAGGGATTTGGCGACTATCTGCAGAGAGATAATCATCAGATGCTCCGAATCCGTGTGCCGGGCGGGCGGCTGACTGCGGACATGGCGGCGGCGATTCTGGATGCCTGCACCTATTATGGCGTGGATACGTTGAAGATCAGTACCGGGCAGGCACTGCAGCTGCATGATCTCAATCCGCACGCGGGCCGCAGGCTGGTGCTGCGTCTTCTGGACAAAGGAATTGTGACCAGAGGAAGCGGCGGAGACAACCCGAACAACATTACGGCTACACCGTTGTCCGGTCTGGCAACAGAAGAGTACTTTGACGTTCAGCCCTATGCGAAAGCGGCGGATGACTATCTCCTGCGCTACATCGGTGTGCGTCCGCTCCCGAGAAAGTTCAAGATCGGATTCGCTTCTTTTCCTTCCGGGGAGATGCATATCACGATGAAGGATATCGGATTTCTGGCAAATCCGGATCATACCTTCGATGTATTTGCTGCCGGTGGGCTTGGTATCAAGCCAAGAATTGGCGTTCTGGTCGGCTCGCATGTGGATCCGTCCGAGATTCTCTATTACCTCAGGACCATGCTGGATGTCTACATGGAGAATGGCAATTACAACAATCGGAACAAGGCGCGGAGCCGTTTTCTCCAGGAGACCATGGGCGTCGACGGGTTTAAAAGCACTTTTGCCCTGCATCTGCAGGAAGTAAAAGCGGAGGGAAATCTGGATCTGTCCGTCGTGGAAGAGCAGGTGACGAAGACGGGAGTGGATCCACTGCCGGAGGATCCGAGAATTATCCCGCAGAAGCAAAAGGGGCTCTGCGCGGTTGCCTACCATCCGCAGGGAGGGTATTTGTCTCTGGGAAGACTTCGGGAGATCATGGATCTGGCCCGTAATTGGAGAGAGATGGAACTGCGTCTGACGACGACGGGCGGCCTCTACATCGTCAATTGCACCGGGGATGAGGCCCGAAGCATGCTGGAGCTTACAAAAGACGGCTGCTCGAGCGATTTTGAGCAGTCCATTTCCTGTGTCGGGCACGCAAGGTGCGACATCGGTCCGGCGGATTCTCAGAAACTGCTGCAGAACTGCCTGGAGGCGGTCCGGAAAGAGCATTTCTCTCCACATACGCTGCCGCGGATGCGGATCTCCGGCTGCATTTCTTCCTGCGCAGCGCAGCAGATCGGGTTGATCGGGTGGAGAGGTGCCATCCGCAAAGACCAGGATGGAAACCGCGTGGATGCGTTCTTCTTCTCGTACGGAGGCAGCAGCATTCCGGGGAAGGAAAAGCTGGCAGAAAGTAAAATCGTCCTGCTGGCAAAGGATATCCCCGACTTCCTGGTCGCGCTGGGAAGAATTGTCGAAAAAGAACAGGTTCCGTTCGCAAAGTGGCTGGAAGGAAACGAGGAAACACTCCTTGAGCTGGTAAAACAGTACGCTGTCTGATATGCGAAAAAAACATCCCGAAAGGGATGCTTTTTTCATGTGTCTAATTAGTATGACAAGTTTCTTGATGAATCAACTCATCAATCAGGGAAAATAAAAAATTAAAAAATTAAAAACAGGGGTTGACATTCATGAATGAATTTAGTATGATAAGACTCGCTGATTGATCAACGCATCAATCACGAGGCTGTCGAGGTTTGGCTCAGTTTGGTAGAGCGCTACGTTCGGGACGTAGAGGCCGCTGGTTCGAATCCAGTAACCTCGATAATCGTTTTGGAGATGCCGCAAACCCTTAAAGAATGGGGGTTTGCGGTATCTTTTTGTTTTCACGGGTTTTCACCTTTTTATCCGGAAATCTGCATGAATCTTCGTGATATAACAAAAAATATAACAAAACCGATTATGCGAATAAAGTTCTCGCAGGTGCGCTCAGATCTTCAATGATACCGGAGTCCATGTTGGACTGATGCTTCATATAATGTGTGTAAATACGGAGTGTGGTGTCTGGATCCTCATGTCCCAGCCAGTACTGTACTTTCTTGATATTCCAGTTCTTGTCCAGCAGCAGGGAAGCGCAGGTGTGACGGAGCTTATGAAGCGTGATCTCCGGACGTCCGAAGCGCTGCATATCGGTCTTGAAGCGCCGTGATACCCAGTTTGGATCATAACTGTGCCCATCAGGCCAGCAGAAGACATAGCCGTCTTTGTTCTGGTATTCGTCCTTGAAGAACTTTTTATCCAGGATCTGTTGTGCAAGAATCTTTTTCAGGCAGATTTCTGCAGTGGGAAAGAGATGCAGGTCTCTTCTGCTCTCCAGAGATTTGGTCTGATCTTCGGCATAGACCGTCCTCTCCCGCACTACTGTGTGCCGGATGTGTACGATCTTATGGTCCCAGTCAATGGCTGACCATTTCAGACCGAGGATTTCTGATCTGCGCAGACCCATGTAGACACCCATAAAGGCAATGGGAAGAAGCGGGGCATCGTTTTTGGAGAGGTATTCCAACATGTCCTGGATCTCATCCTCCTTGAGGAAGAGATAGTCTTCAGAGAATTTTTTGTTGGACTTATTACTTACCTTCAACCCTGCAGTTGGATCATACTTTATCAAGCCATCGATTCTGGCACAGGTAAATGCCTCAACCAGAAGAGCCTTGTACTCTCTGACTGTGCGGACAGAGAGGGGTTCACGTTCGCCGGTTTTCTGGTTTATTTTTCCGGTGAGTCTTGCCGTTTCAAGAAAGGCCTTCACCTGCGGTGTTGTAATGGACCTGACGGGCTTTCTGGAGATCTCAAAGTCTCTTTTAAGCCGGTTGATCTGGTAGGTATACTTGTCGTAGGTTGAAGTACGGATATCGTTCTTTTTGCGTTGCAGAAGGACATCCAGGTAAGCTCCGAGAGTGATCATGGGATCAAGACCGGCTGACAGCTCTGATATGTCTTCTTCCAGATAGGCGTAGTCATTATAAGCCTTGGCCATCAGCTTGTCTGCGTTGACCGGGCGGGGATGTGCCTTTTTCTTTTTAGCTTCCGTTACTTGGATATGTGTGCTGACAAGCTTCCCTCGCCACAATCCTGTTTTGGGGTCCTTGTAGCGCAGTGCGATATAGTAATAGGTTCTTCCTGATGAATGTGTTTTTGTAGTAAATGTGCCAGTCAATTTTTTACCTCCTTATGTGACCGGCAGACTGAGAATCGTTATTTATAACAGTATATCATTTTCTCTGCGTCTGCTTGTAGTTTTTTCTTTTTCTGTCTGTGTGATATCTTCTGTATTTTCTTTATTCCCCACTGTTTCTTTATTTTCCCCGTTTCCCTCAAAGAAACGGATGAGAGATGACTTGCTGATCCTGTAGGCTCTGCCTACCATGCGTGCGTCCAGCTTGTGGCTGCGGATCAGAGAGGATGCGGTGGGCTTGCTGATCCGCATGATTTTACAGACGTCTTCCAGTGTGAGAATTTCGGGGTAGTTTTCAAGCATGTTATGATTCCTCCTGAGAAATGTATGGAATACTTTTGTTTACGGAATGGTTCACCGGGCCAGTCATTTGTGGCGTTGATCAGGCCCGGCTCTGTCGATGATGTCCGGATGTGTGCTGCGTTTGTGCGGGGGATGTTTTTAAAAGCACCCTTCAAGGCGGAGCGTCACTAAATGTAGTCACTCATCCGGGAAACTTCTCCATCCTTTACACATCTACTGTCTTTCTTAATATTTATTTTTTTTATAATAGTAGAGTGACATATATAGGAAATAGACAAAAAGCCCTGTAAACACAGGGCAGGAGGGCGTCAACTGCCCGTCACCGGAGTATCACTTTCCTTCGTGCAGGAAGCTGTTTTTTGTCAGGGGTATCAAAAGGGATCTCCACCTGCCGGGGAACCGGCGAAAACCCGCCTGTGTTTTTGGAACTGTCTGTGACGTCCTGCGCGGCAGGGTCTCTTTCCCAGCTCCACTGCACACCGTATTTTCTGTAGCGGTGCTGTTTGCATTTCCTCCAGCCTTTGATAGAGGTGTTCATGATTTCAGAGATGTCCCGCAGTTCAAACTCCCGGGGCTCGTCATACAGATGGTTAAAGGCTTCTGCATACAGAAGCCTGGTGCATACATACTTGCCGGTATAATCATCAAGGAAGCCCTGTATTACACCTTCACGGGTATCGTCCGGCATGAATTCCCTGATATACACCTGGAGCTTTCTTTCCATCTCCTTTGGCAGGGCAAGGCGGAATTTCCCGTGCCTGTAGATTTCCATAGCCTCAGCCCATACCTGGTCGATATAGACCCTGGAAGCGGCTTCATCCTCATTGATATCTGCTTCAGCCCTCTCTGCATTGCACTGGACCACCATAAAGCGTCTTGCGCCGGTCCGGTCAAAGGGCAGGAACTTTTTCTTGTTGGTGGTCCCGATAAATACGCACTGCCTCGGTCTGTCCTTGGGATGTGTTTCGTAGGGGACCTTGTAGGTCTCTTTCTGACGGCTGAGAAAGGACTTGATTTCCTCGGCTCTTCTCCTTTCTTATGCCGGATCTGTTGTTCCAGGCTTCTGCTGACAGTATCTGTCTGTTTGCCTCGAGCTGTTCACGGACGGAACGCTTTTCCTTCACTTTATGCTTCTCCTCCGGAGAGAGTTCCGGAAGAAGGTCCCGGACGAAATATCGGATATCCTTTAGCATCTTCAGATTGCGTTGTATATCGGCAAGCTCCTCGGTATACGAGGCGATATCTTTCTCCAGCTTTCTGGTTTCTCTGGCAAGTGCAGCAAAGCTGATCTTGTCATCTGTTACATTTTTGTGGAGAAAGCGGCTGGCGGATTCGTACCGGTTCAGGTCGTCAGCATGCTCTGCGCGGAACTTTTCTTTCCGGGTTTTCCATCCGATCTGCATATATTTGTCGTGGACTGCTCTGGTTTCACGGAGATCTTTCAAGGCTTTTCTGATATTGGAAATGGTCTGGATCCTCCGTTGTGCTGCTTTCACAGATCTGCGGATCGAGGTAATTTTCTCGTACGTTTCGGAGAGGCGTTCGTTTAAATCATTCACCGTACGGATTCCGTGATTGTCCATATATTCAAGGAAAAACATAACGTTTGAACAATCACGGAGGGCCCCGTTTGTCTGTGCGTGGTGGCTCCACAGGGCCCTTTCCTTCGCTCGAATATCCAGCTTTGCCTTTATCAGTTCCCGCAGATAAATCGGTTCAGGTTCCGCCTGTGCTTCTGCCTTTGCCTTCTCCTTTGCTTGTGCTGTCTTGCCGGCCTTCGCCTCCTGGGCAGCTTGATAAAACGCATAGATCCATTCTGCCAGCATCCGGATCATGTCACGGATGGACTGAAGCAGGCAGTTGGCTTCCCAGATCTCGCGGTTAAGATTTCCAACGTCTGTCTTGATGCCCTTCTTCTCCATGGCGGTTGCGGCCGGTCCCATATGTTCTGTCGGAATCTGATCGATTCCCTGATTTGCATAAGACTGCAGGCTTACCCGTGCCGGACATTTGTTTTTCTCCAGGTACCGGTTCTGGATCTTCTCCCAGCTGCCTCTCCAGATCTCTGCATTCTCTTTCCGGTTCCAGTCAACGGTATCGACCTTCCGGCTTTTCCATGCGCCGCTTTTCAGCCGGATCCTGTTTCCTTCTTTGTCCAGGATGTACTCCTTCCTGGATTTGGGAAGCCAGAGGCCATTCTCATCGATTCCCCGAAGCGTCAGCATGATGTGGACATGCGGATTGTGGCCGGGCGGGGACGGGTCATGGATGGCAATATCACAGCACATGCCGTTGTCCACAAAGTTTTTTCTGCAGAATTCCCTGACCATTTCAATCGACTGTTCCATAGGAAGCTCTCTTGGAAGTGCCGCAATAATGCTCCGCGCAAGCTGGGCATCAAACCTTGATTCCGATGCTTCAACGGAATTCCAGAGCCTGGAACGGTCAGCGTATTCCGGCGGGGCATTTGCCGGAAGCATGACTTCTGAGTAGACGAGCTCTGGTTTTTTGTAGGCATAGTTCTTGGCCTGGCCGTCGTATTCGCAGAACAGCCGCTGGGCACTCTGGTAGGCTGCGCCTGCTACGGCGGATCCCTTTGATCCGGTCTTCTTGTTGTAACGGGACCTGATAGAAATAGAAAAATGCGGGCAGGTCACCTCGCGGCATCATCTCTTTTCCTGCTGGACAAAGAGTTGCTGTCCGCTCGATTCTTTGATTCTGTTTTTGCATTTCGTGCTTTTCTGCATGCTGTAAGGACTGATTCTTTCCTGTCTGTCCATTTCGTCGGGTATTCACTGATCCGCATGATATTGTGGGATGTGTTCCCATCTGCGATGGTCCTGTTTATTTCAGCGTCCATGATGTCGCCATACAGATTAACGGTAAGATGTAATGGCTTTCCTTCTGCATTAGTGGCGGACACTTTGGCAATGCCTGTGATTTTGATGTCTGTCATTTTTCGCTGCTGGCAGTATTTGAGCAGCATCTGCTGCGCATGATTAATATTTTCTCTGTTCAATAAATTTCCTCCTCGGCTGAAAAAGACCAACGTTCTTATTGGAAAGAACCGTCGGTCTTATGTATAGGTTTGTGGTTATTCTGTTTTTAGCAGGCTGCAGGTTGGCAGATGTTTTTCGTTTATATGCTCTATGCGTATGTACAAGAGAGGGTAGCCGTCTGAAGACGGCGCAGGGGGAACATGGTTCCCACTGGATCAGCAGAGCAGGCACCATCTGCCGTACCGGATGTTCGGCCGGGTGGACGGCAGCGTGACCTGCTCTGCAGCATGGATCTGTCGGCGGCACCTGGACGGCATTTGACGCAATTGCAACCGCCAGGGTGTATAATTTCGCCCTCTTATCAGAGGGACTGTCCATAGCTCTTTTCTTCTGCGTCCTTTATCATCTGTCTTAGCAGTGCCTGTACATCATTTTTATGAAAGGCAAAGGAGAGAAGCTGCATAATCTGCTCGTCGGAGAGCATGTCCGGACGTTCAATAAACTTCTCCAGCATGCCGCCATGGCTGCAAAGCCGGTGTGTCCGTTCTCTGCGGTTCAGATGGCTGAGCTGTGCCTTTCTGATCTTGATTTCATTCTCGTAATATTTCTTCAGGTGTTTTGTCTGGTCTAATTCCTGCTGTAGCTGTTCGGGTGTTCTCTTGTTGTTTATCTTTATCACCTCCTGGGTAAATGAATGCTTTTCTGAATCAGCCCTGACTATCAGGCACAAAGATCGTGCGGAGACAGTTGCGATGGTTCTGTGTAACTGATGGTTTACGGTTACTGGATGTTTGCTGATTTTTCCTGTATTTATCTCCTGCCCCGGGAAGCGGCAGCATGACCGCGTGAGGGATTTTATCAGGCGGATGACTGCTGATCATCACCACGGGTCCAAGTGAATTTGTCCTGCCCGGGAATCTGCCCGGGTCCGAATGCCCTGCCAGCCGCAGGATTTTCTTGCCTGCTGCAGGCGGAAGTATCATTCCCGCGTCCTGTCATCGCCTGATCCGCGGAAGCAGTCCGCAGAGCTTTTCCCGTGATATTGTTCGCTCCCCGAATCGGATCATGGCGTACCAGAGAAAAACGGCTCGTACCTTTCAAAGCACAGACACAGAAATGAAGTACCTGATAAAAGATCTCTTCAGTTGTCAAGGTCCGGTGAAGAGATCTTTTAAAAACCCCTTCATAAGTACATGGACAGAAAGGGGTCATTTGGTGGGGTATTTTTGAAAAAAATAAATTTTTTCGCCGATTGTAAAATGAAGTTGGACACTTGAGTCACCTCCCGGGCTCTGCCCGGACCCGCCCCTCGCCGGGTAGGCAGGGAAGCAGTTTTCCTGCTTCCTGCGGATAAAGGGTACTCCGTGTCATTCCGTCAAGGGCTTTCGCGGCATAAATCCTCGCACCAGAAAACGGTGCTTCGGTTTATTCCACGATCCCCTGACTCCATTCCCGCTCCCAAGGCGGTGTGGCAGCAATAAAAATGTCCATAGCGGGCATTCTCTGGTAGAATGGTAGTTCTCACACAATCATTCAAAGGAGGAATGTCTGGTGTCAGGTTCCGATTAAATTTACATAAACGACTTTATATTCTTTTTTTAATCCGTTCCTGACACCTTTACTCAGAGATAAACTAAAACAAAAAGCAAGTGCAAATATTGAAACTTGCGCTTTTGAAAAATTATATGGTGCGGGTTTCACGGATTCAGGTTATATGAGAAGATTAAGCGTCATAAGGATCACATCCTTAACACGATCCGGCTTGGATTGAGCAATGCCAGGATTGAGGCAACCAACAATAAAATCAAATTGATTATCCGCAAAGCTTATGGGTTTCGCAATATACAGAATATAATGGATATCGTATATCTTGTATGCTCTGATATCGCCGTTCCACTTCAAAATCGAAAACCTACTATAGTGTCGGAAGCAGTGTAATTACTGGATAAAATGGCATTTCTCACCCACAGGGATGCCCGAAGAGCCTTTTTTTGCTATTGAAATAATGTAATTGATATGCTATGATAATATCAGTTAATATCAATTAATTGTTATATTTTTATGACAAAACGAGGCGGTTCCATTGTATTGAAAATCTTTTCTTTAAATTTTTCTCTCTAATTTATCATAGTACATCTTTGATCAGTGAACGGATATATAAAAGAATGTTATAGCACCACCTATTAACCATAATATCCGATTGTATTATCATCGCCTTGTCGGTTTATGACATTAAGAAAAAACAGTAATAAAAGATATTACTGAAGCTAATAATCATTAATGTCGGGCGTAATTGGTAAATACGGCGAATTTTTTAAGATCGGGGGGGGTTCCAATGTCAACTTTCTCTCATAATCATAGTGTATCAGGAAGCGATTCGACGGGTTATATATCAGCAACAGTAACTATTTATTATACAGAGAACAATGCATATGCTCCTTCAGAATATTTATTGACTCGTGTATCAGGGATCTGGAGGGATCCAAATCCTAATGATGGAACTTCTGTAAGCAATACTGCACATATAAAAGCCAATTGCTCTGGCGCTGGACATACAAATCAATGGAAAACGCAAATAAAAGAAGGCGATATAAAAAGTGGGACTTCTCTATATACTGGATTTAATAATTCTATATACTCAACAAATGGATCTTTAGGTGCCTACTTTTCTTTGAGATTATCACAGGGATCAAGTCGAAGCTGGACCTTAAATCTTCAATGCTTCGCTTTTTAACTCGTATGATTTATGCACAAAGGAGACATCTTCATGGATAAAAATAAAAAGGCCTCTCGCCATATCTCCATTTTGGGATTCACTCTATTGGCACAGGGAATGGTACTAATAGATCTGTTTTGTAGGGAGCCCCTTAATTTTTTAATAAGGTCAAATCCCACCTCAATTCTGCCGTTTCTTTTGTTGCTGTATACCGTTTTTCCGGGGCTTTTGACAGGTGTGTTTCTGTTTCTTGCAACAAGAAATAGAGGCGAGGATACAATGAAAAGAGAGTTCATGAGTGGTATTTTGGTGATCTCCATCAATATCATGATTTTAGGTGTGGGATATTGTACATTTAGTCTAGTGGAAATATATGTCCACCCTCTTATTTTTGTGATGCTTGGCTACGGAATAATTACTTTAATTTACGCAGGCAGACGGAGGCATCTAAACAGAACGGATGAACAGAATGGATTTAGGAGGTAGCAATTACATCTTAGTTTATTTTGCAAAAAAATGAACAGCATTGAAAGATTTTGAATGAATGTGAACTTCTCAAAAAATTTCCACTAAAAGTTATCCAAGCTGGGCTGACACCCTGTTACTGTTCAGACGTATGCCTGCACCACCAGGCCCCATAGCTTAGACTGATACCAGTCGTAGGCTATCGGGCCTTATCTTTTTATCCAAATGCTTCGGATACTCTGCTGAATACATTCGATCCGTCTTCCTGGCGCATCAATGCAAGATAGTGTCAAGATTTTTTCGCAAATTCAATTTCAACCATCGGATTCTTGGTAGTTAGCCGGCAGACGCATCAGCCGTTTCCGTATTGTTCATAAGTTCCATCTGGAACAGATGATCCATGTTGAGATACCGCTTGGTTCCCCAATCCGAAGCCGCTACGTAACGAAGTCTGGCGCAAACC